>JAKBAQ010000145.1 GCA_021808985.1 Pseudomonadota bacterium | reverse complement strand
TTTTTCCATCGCCATGGCAGCGATGTGCAACCGCGCCAAACCGCAGTATAGCCCGGTCTTTGCACTGCTCTGGCTGGCCGGCGGGTATATAGGCACATTGGCCAGTCTCACCGGGGTGATTTTCATGCCCCTGGCAGCCATTATTGGAGCGGCACTAAGCTGGCGCTCTATGCTGCGCCGCGATGAATCAGCGCCAAAACAGGAAGTTAGCTAAACTCGCCTCAATATCTTGCTGGCTGAAGACGAACTTCCCAAAAACCAGGCCGGAGCTATCGAACCAGGCCCCTTGCCAACCGCCCCACCGTGATGGCCAGCAGCAGCGTAGCGATAATTCCTATGCCTAGAAGCAGAAGATGCGGCAGGCCGGCGCCGTAATGCGCCGAGGCAACCCCCTGGGCACTAAGCTTGCCGAGAATGACATAGAGTAGCAATGCGGGCAGAGATCCGATCGTTCCCAGCGTATAGGCGCGTTGGCTAACGCCAGACAGCCCTAACGCAAAAGACGTCAAGGAAAAGGGCATGATTGGAGACGCTCTGAGCAACAGGACGAGGCGCCATCCTTGCTGACCAAAAGCCTTGTCGAGTTGCCGCAGTACGGGGCGGTTTTCAAAAAGACTGGTCAGCGCGGACCGAAACCCGGAGCGCACCAAGACAAACGAGATTTCCGCCCCAATGAGCACACCGGCCGCGGCCAGACCGAATCCAAACCCAACACCATAGACCGCACCAGCGATCAAGCCGAGCAGAGATGCCGGAAGAAAACCGACAACAGCGACAAGCATTTCCATCCCAATAAAGGCCAGCCAGCCAATTGGACCAAAGGCGCGCAATTTGTTCAGCGCGGCAACCGCCACACCCGACCAATCGCCGGCATTGGCGAGGCTGAGCACGAACACCACGCCGAGCGCGGCCAGGCCGGCCAAGGCAAAACCCAGCCGCAAAATATTTTTTTGCGTGGCCATACGGGCTAATCGGAAAGGTCTTGTTTCAGTCACTGCAGGAATCGTTGAGGAGCGCCCATGAGCGTAAGCCGGAACGGTTAAGGCGAAAGCGTATTGCCGTGTTTATAACTCCGAAACCATAAGTTACTGAACGACGAAAGTTAATCGACGAGGCGTCTTCAAAATAACGGGTGGGGCAGGAAATTTCTCCGAAATGGAAACCGGCATGGAGCGCCTGGACAATCATTTGGTTATCAAATACGAAATCATCCGAGCATCGATGCAAGGGTAATTTCTCTAAAACCCTCCGCGACCAAGCGCGAAACCCCGAATGATATTCCGAAAATTTCTGACCCAAAAGCAGGTTTTCAATGCCGGTCAAACCGCGATTGGCTATATATTTCCAAACCGGCATACCACCGGCCAAAGCCCCCCCGCCAAGGATGCGGGACGCCAATACCGCATCATAATGGCCGGAGACGATCATCGCCGCCATAGCCGGCACCAGCTTCGGTGAATACTGATAATCGGGGTGCAGCATGACCACGATATCCGCCCCTCGCGACAAGGCTGCCGCGTAGCAGGTTTTTTGATTTGCCCCATAGCCTTTATTTTTATCATGCACAATTGTGTGAAGGCCAAGCGATTC
Source organism: Pseudomonadota bacterium (assembly GCA_021808985.1). Classification (GTDB taxonomy): domain Bacteria; phylum Pseudomonadota; class Alphaproteobacteria; order Acetobacterales; family Acetobacteraceae; genus Acidocella. The sequence goes on along the minus strand of JAKBAQ010000145.1, from coordinate 5,646 downwards.
TGCCAACAAAACGGTCTTATCCCGGCTCGAATCATCTGTGAGGATGAGATCATCAACAAGATTACGGTCAATCTCAGCAACCGTCCGGGCAAGCGTCAATTCAGCGTTATATGCCGGCAGAACAACAGCAATTTTTTGATTTCCAAGCATAAATACCAGACACCTTTCGGAAAACGCGGAAGACTGCAGGTACATACCGCATCAACAAGAGCATATTTCTTGGGGAAACCAGCTTCCCTTCGAGCTACGTGGGGAGACTTCGCCCCGAAGAGAGCGGAAAACCCGGCACGCCGAGCCCTGCGCGAAGCCAAGTACGGATAATCGCCAAGCCGACGACCACAGGGGTTAATAAGACGCCTGTGTATATTATTACAACCAAACAGAGAAGTGGCCAAATCCAAAAGAGGACATCCAAAAGCCCTAGGCGCCAGCCACGTCGTTCCGCAAGAAACGCCAGTGCGACTGAATATCCAACCATATCGTGGGTGTAACCATATGGCGTTGCGAGCAATGACAGAAAGACTGTCAAGGCCACCCTGTCTAGTTTCGAAACATCATGTCTTTTCCAAATAATCCAGACCAATGCAGCTGAAAAACAAAATGAAAGCCCCTGTAAAATTAGAGAGGTATCAATGCTTGCTCCTAAGCTGCGTAGCATCCAGAACACGGAAACGCCAAATGTTTTATAACCGCTGCTATTAGTAAATAAGATATGAAGCGCCACCTGCCGTCCAGTTTGCCAATAATATTTCCATATGGAAATATTAAAAACGACAACAGTACACAATAAAATGATGATAACCGTGCTGGCCGCCATAAATATGGCACGCCAATTCCTCTGCGCCAACAGTACAAAAGGAGCAAGCAACGCTTCCTGAGGTTTAAGTATGAGCATGCCCAGCATGATCCCGGATTGCCAAGGCCACTCATCTGACCGCATCAATACCAGAACCAAAAAGGCGTCCATGATCACGCCCAATTGGGCTTTGCCTAGGCAGAACAAAGCTGCCGGGCTAAGCAACCCGGCAATGACAACGATCCAAGATAAATTTGCCAGGCGCAGCAAAATAACGGCGCCGATGATGGAGACAAATAACCAGACAATCAAACCCTGCTTAAAGGGCAGAAATGAGACCGCATAGCCTGGCAGCAGAGCCGGCGGAAGATTGATCCATGGCAGCGGCACGGAACTCATGCATAGATGTAGGCTTCGCCACTGCAAAAGTACCTGAGGATCATAGATGTTCGCATTATTATGCGCTGCCATCATTTTTCCTGCCGACCAAAACATCGAAAAATCATACTGAGAATCACGGCATGCCGGATCAGTTAAAGACATAGTGAACTGATCAAACCGACTAATCCATACCTTTAGTCTGTCGAAAAAAAACAAAATAAATGCCAACCAGCATATTATCAACGACACATAGGCAAGCCTCGGCTCCACCACGGTCCAAATTGTCCATGGCCGCCGAGAAAGTTTCATGACCATACCCCAATGTTGGACAACGGATACCATAGCAACATACGTATACCAATGCTCCCGGCCGGCGTTAATACCCCTTGAGGACGCGCAGATCATACAGTCCTCCCGATGGCCCGAATGGCCCAGCGCTTTTATTGACCGCGACGCAAGGCCGGTGGCCGGGATCGCAGTATGTCAGCTTACCCAGCATCCCGGCCTTCACCCAGGCGTGGTGACCAGCCCGCAGCGTGGCGATTTCGGCCTGCAACTGACTGACCCGTCCGGTATCCCACTAGACGATGGCCATGCTGCATGATCCAGCCCAGCAGCCGCCAGCTCGTCCACCGCGCAGGGGCACCTCCGCGCGGAACGCCACACCCGCTCCGATGGGCTGCAACTGCTCCTGGTACGAGCGATGGTCGATCCGCACATCCAGCCACACCCGCGCCTTTCTGATCTGTGTTGCCGAATCTCCGTTTTTTAGGGCCGTACAATCCCCATAATCGCGGAAATAAGCCCTCCCAGCATACCGGCCGCGATTAAAGGGCATAAGGTCAGTTCACAAACAAAACCAACCCAATAGGCAATCGGGGACTGATGCCGAAACAAAATTCCTCGCCCCGTGTAAACATGACCAGGTGGGGTCAGCAGCTTACCTTGAGGAAGCCACCACAACGCAAGTACCGGCAGCATCAGAACACTTAGGATGATGACGCCTCCGATGAGCAGGAGGGGGGCAATCTCTAAAGCTTTCAGCATCAATCCCTCTCGGAATGGGTTTCTTCTCTATCCTGAACCGGGCCGCTTGTCAGATCGATCAACGGCTCACTCAGTCTTTCGCATTTTCTTTTATGACTACCATGTTGGACGTGCTGCGGAAAAGAATCAAAAAAACCGTGGGTGATTTCTCTTGGCGCCTTGGTTTCCCGCGCGCCGGTGGTGCCGGTGAGGCGCCGATTCAGGCCATCCCAAGGTTCATGTAATTGTCTGGAATTGACTTGTTTGACCATTTGACGGTATTTTTTATCCGTCGCTCTCCCATCGATCGACAGTGCGGCAGGTGGGTAAATGGTGCCTTTTGTTGTTCAATTTCGATCGATGGCGATAGGAGAAAATTTCCGGCAGTCAGAATTTCCTAATGAAATCAATGGCCCGAATTTTGGCGGTATGGTTGATGGGAAATGTGGCGTGGCGTGAGAAGTTTTATAGATAAAAACAGTCCCTTACGGGGCTTTCTGACAATTGAATGGGAATAGGCGCGCCACATGGAAAACACCGCGAACGCGGCGCAGGTTGACTACTGGAACGCGCTGGCCGGGCAGACCTGGGCGCGCTTTCAGGCGCAGCTGGACCGCCAGATAGACCCGCTGGGGCGCGAGGCGATACGGGTTTTGGCGCCCCGCGCCGGGGAGCGGATTCTCGATATCGGCTGCGGCTGCGGCCAGACCACGATGGAGCTGGCGCAACGCGCCGGGGCGGCTGGCTATGTGAAGGGGGCTGATATTTCAGCGCCGATGCTCGAGATCGCAAAGGCGCGGCCGGTGTTGCCGGGGGCGGTGGCGCCAGTGTTCGAGCAGGCGGATGCCCAGGTGGCCAGCTTTGGCGATGGCACGTTCGATGCCGCGTTCAGCCGCTTCGGGGTGATGTTCTTCGCCGATCCGGTGGCGGCTTTCGCCAATATCCGCAAGGCGTTGCGCGCGGGCGGGCGGCTGGCGTTCGTGTGCTGGCGGCCGTTTGCGGAGAATGTGTGGATGCGCGCGCCGCAGCAGGCGGCGGCTCCCTTCATGCCCGAAAGCCCGCCCGCGGACCCCACGGCGCCCGGCCCGTTCGCCTTTGCCGACTCGCAGCGGCTGCGCGGGATTCTGGGCGATGCCGGGTTCAAGGATGTCGCGATTGAGACATTCGACTGCCTGATCGGCGGCGGGGATCTGGAGCAGAGCCTGGAGCTTTCGCTGCGCGTCGGCCCGCTGGGCGGTGCGCTGCGCGAGCATCCGGAGCTGGTTAGCAAGGTCAGCGATGCGGTGAAGGCCGTGCTGGCGCGATATTTGACCCCCCAGGGCGTGCTGATGCCGGCCGCAACCTGGATCGTGCGGGCGCGGGCGTAAGCGGAGAGTTTGAGACAATGACATTGCAGATTGCGGTTATCCCGGTCACGCCGTTTCAGCAGAATTGCACGTTAATCTGGAACGCAGAGAATTTGCGGGGCGCGGTGGTGGACCCCGGCGGCGATGTGGCGCAGCTGCTCGCGGCGATTAAGCAGGCGGGCATCACGGTCACGGATATTTTCCTCACGCACGGGCATCTCGACCATGCCGGGGGGGCCACGGAGCTGGCGGCGGCGCTGGGGGTGAAGATCACCGGGCCGGGGGTTGAGGATAAATTCCTGCTCGATGGCATCGCCGCTCAGGCGAAGAGCTTTGGCTTTCACGCGCAGAACTGCACGCCCGACACATGGCTGCGCGAGGGCGACCGGGTGAACATGGGCGGTGAGGAATTCGAGGTGCTGCACTGCCCGGGGCATACGCCGGGACATATGGTGTTCATCAACCATGAAGCGAATTTCGGCATGGTGGGCGATGTGCTGTTTCGCAACTCCGTCGGGCGCACAGATTTCCCCTATGGCGATACCGATACCCTGCTGGCCGCGATTACGGCCAAGCTGCTGGTGCTGCCGGATGATTTCACCTTCATCTGCGGCCATGGCCCGAACTCGACCATCGGCGCGGAGAAGCGCAGCAATCCGTTCCTGCGGTAGGGCTTCGTTACGGCAGGTCTATGTCCATCCAGGACAGATGTCCGCCCTTGCCCGCGCCGGTATCAAGAAACACAGCGCACCCGCCAGCCCGCCCGGCGCGGATGTAGGGGCGGCCGTCAGCGCTGCGCTGGTCGTGGCCGCAATAGAGCGTGATGCCCGGCGGAATATCATCCACCCAACGCAACAGGCGCTCGGGCCTGCCCGCAGCTGTGGCGCGCCCGGTCGTCTGGCCGTAAAGGGCGCGGGCAAGCAGCGGCTCCGGGCGGCCCGGCGGGAAAGGCGGCGGGGGCTGGCCCAGCATGCCGGGGTGGAACCCGCCGTGGACGAAAATGGCGGCAGGGGTGACGATCCAGGCTGGCGCCTGGGAAATGACCTCCAGTGCGCGCGCGCGCATGGAAGCGGGCAGCTCGGCCAGGGTGCGGGCGACGGCGGGGCCATGCACCTTGTCGCCACGCAAGGCGCGGGCGAGCTTGAAATCATGATTGCCGAGCAGGAACAGGCCGCGGCCTTCATCAAGCAGGCGGAACATCACGGCAAGAGCGCCGGGGGTGTCGGGTCCGTCGTCAACCAGATCTCCCAGTTGCACGATGAAGCGATCCGTCTCCGCGGCAATGGCGAAGGCCCTGGAGTCGCCGTGCACATCGCCCACCACGCGCAGGCGCGGCGGCAGCGGCTTCATTTTCCCCTTAATGCTGCATAAGCGGCCAATGCCCGCGTCCTTCCTTCCGCCAGTGAGACTATGGGATATGGATAGCTTGCTCCCAGTTTAACACCGGCGCCAAGGAGAATTTGCGGCGGAACCTCCCAGGGGTCGTGGATGGCGCCATCCGGCAGGCGGGCCAGCTCGGGCACATAGCGGCGAACGTAAGCGCCGGTGGGGTCGAACTTCTGGCCCTGCAGCACGGGGTTGAAGATACGGAAATAGGGCGCGGCATCGGCGCCGCAGCCCGCCACCCACTGCCAGGAGGCGGCATTGGCGGCTTCATCGGCATCGCAGAGCGTGTCCCAGAACCAGGCCTCGCCGAGCTGCCAGGGGAGCAGCAGGTGCTTCACCAGGTAGGAGGCGCAGATCATGCGCACGCGGTTGTGCATCCAGCCGGTCTGCCATAGCTCGCGCATGCCGGCGTCGACGATGGGGATGCCGGTTTGTCCGCGCTGCCATGCGCGCAGGGCGGGGGCGTTTGCAGCCCAGGGGAAGTCCGCGAATTCGGCACGGATGGGCCGGGTGCGCAAATCGCGGTGCTGCCAGAGCAGGTTGATGGAGAATTCGCGCCAGAGCAGCTCCTTCAGGAAGGTTTTCACGCCAGGAGACTCACCCAGGGCGGCGGCGCGGTGCCAGACGAAGCGCGGCGAGATTTCGCCGAAATGCACATGCGGGGAGAGGCGCGAGGTGCCGGGCAGGGCGGGAATGTCGCGCGCCGTGGCG
>JAKBAQ010000144.1 GCA_021808985.1 Pseudomonadota bacterium | reverse complement strand
AGGCCGGGCGCGGGGTGAGCGCGGCGGCGGCGCGGCCGAGGCCCCGCCAGCCGGACATTTGCAGGGCCGAGGGGTCAGCGCGGGGCGGCAGGGGCAGGAAATGCGTGAGCGCCTGGGCATAAACCAGGGCGGTGAGGCCAAAACCCAGCGCCAGCGAGGGGGTGAGCCAGCGGCGCAGGGCTGGCGCGGGCAGCAGCGCGGCGGCGAGGCAGGCCGAGGGATAGAGCACGGCGAGCCAGTTGGCCTGCACGCGGCCCTTGATGACATGCTCCAGAAACACCGCGCCGGGCAGCAGGGTGAGCCAGAGGAGCAGGCGCGCGTTGGCCGCGGGCGGGCAGCGCAGCGCCCACAGGCCGCCCAGCGCCAGCAGGAAGATGAGCGGGGTGAACAGGCCGAACTGGCCGGCCCAGAACTCGCCGAAAAACTGCACCGGGCGCGGCAGGGTGAGGCCGTGGGGCACGGTTTTCGGGCCGAAATTGAGCGGCGGCTGCGGGTGCGCCGGGGTGAGGAAGCCGGTGGCCTGGGTGTAAAGCCAGGGGTGGAAGAATTCCCGCCCGCCCTGCTTGAGGTAGCTGACCCAGTGGTGCGCCGCGTTCCAGGCGATATCCGGCGCGAAGAGGAGGAAGGCCAGTATCATCGCCGCCCAGGGCCAGGGGGTGCGCAGCGCCGCGCGGCCCGGCGGCGCGGTGAGCAGCCAGAAGAACACCGAGGCGATGAGGAGCAAGGCGGTGTATTTGGAGAGCAGAGCCAGCCCGGCGGCGAGCCCCACGGCCAGCCACCAGCGCGGGTTGCCGCTGGAAAGCAGCCGGGCCAGGGCGGCGAGGCTGGCGGTCCAGAAAAACAGGAGCGGGGTGTCGGGCGTCATTAAAATGGCGCCGGTGCCGAACATCAGGGTGGCGTTGAGCAAGGCCGCCGCCGCGAGGCCGGCCTGGCGGCGGGGGAAGAGATGCTCGCCAGCGTCCCACAGCAAAAGGGAGCCGAGCGCGGCGCAGAGCGGGCCGAGCAGGCGGATGCCAAGCGGCGAGGGGCCGAGCAGGGCGGTGCCGGCGCGGATCCACAGCGCGACCATGGGCGGATGGTCAAAATACCCTGGCTGCAGGTGGCGCGACCAGAGGAAGTAATAGGCTTCGTCGGGCGCCAGGGGCACGCTGGCGGCCAGCGCCAGGCGCAGCAGCGTGAGCGCGGCCAGCGCCAGCAGGGCGGCGCGGGGGGAGATGCGCATGCTCAGCGCACGCGCCAGACCAGCGTGGCGGAGACCGCGTAATTCCAGACCACGCCGATGGCAGCCCCGGCGGCGCCGGAAAACAGGCTGGAGCCGTTCTCGGCATACAAGGCGCGGGCGATGCCGACATTGGCGATGGCCCCCAGGCCGCACACGGCCAGGAACAGCACCAGGCCGCGCCAGGCGCGCCGGCCTTTCAGGCGCTGGGCGCGGTAGGTGAGCTGGTTGTTGAGCTGGAAATTGGCGACCATGGCGACGATGGTGCCGATGGTCTGGGCGGGCGCGAAATGCAGCCCCGCGGCGCGGGCGAGCTGGAGCACCAGCAGGTTGACCAGCACGCCAAAGCCGCCGACCAGCGCGAAGGAGATGAAGCGCAGCGGCACCGCGCCGCCGAAGAATTTATCAATCAGCAGGCCGGCGAACTGGGCGAGGACCAGTACGTCAAGCTTGCTCTCGCCGGCCGTGCGGGGGCGGAATTTGTAGGGGATTTCAGCGATGTTGAGGCGCGCGGGGGCGGCGAGGATGAGATCGAGCAGGATTTTGAAGCCCTGGCCGGTGAGGCGGGCGGCCAGTTGCTCAAACAGCGCGCGGGGGAGCAGGAAAAACCCGCTCATCGGGTCGGTGATCGTGGTTTTGGTGAGCAGCTGCGCCACGCGGATGCCGCTCTCGGAGAGTTTGACCCGCAGGGGCGAGGACAGGCCTGAGGAATCACCCCCGGCGACGTGGCGCGAGCCGACCGCCATGTCCGCCCCGTTCATCACGGCCTTGAGCATCAGCGGCAGGCGGGTTTCATCATGCTGCAAATCGCCGTCGAGCACCGCGATATAGTCCGCCGAGGAGGACAGCGCGCCCTCGATGACCGCCGAGGACAGGCCGCGCCGGCCGATGCGGCGGATGCAGCGCACCCTTGGGTCGTGCCGGGCGATTTCGCGCGCGGCGGCCGCCGTGCCGTCGGGGCTGTCGTCATCGACGAACACGGCCTCCCAGGCGAGGCCGGCCAGCGCGGCATCAAGCGCGGCGACCATGGGCGCCACATTCGCCCGCTCATTATAGCAGGGCACGACGACGGTGAGGGTGGTGCTCAAACATTCGCTCCTTGGCGGGGGAAGGCCGGGGGCTCAGCCCCGCGGGCCTTGCCCGAGCGGAGGTTCAAAGCGCTTCGAGAACGGCTTCGGCGCGGCTGATGTCAAACCCGCCGGGCTCCTCGATGGCGAGATGGGTGACGATGCCGTCCTGCGCGACGAGGGCGAAGCGCTGGCTGCGGATGCCAAGGCCGCGGGCGGAGAGATCCAGCTCCAGGCCGAGGGCCTTGGTGAAGGTGCCCGAGCCGTCGGCCAGGAAGGTGATGACATCGCAGGCCTTGTGCTCCCTGGCCCAGGCGCCGAGGACGAAGGCATCATTGACGGCCATGCAGATGATGCGCTCCACGCCCTTGGCCTTGAAGGCGGCGGCATGCTCGACGAAGCCGGGAAGGTGCTTGGCCGAGCAGGTGGGGGTGAAGGCGCCGGGGACGGCGAACATGACCACCTTGCCGGGGCCGAAGAGGGTTGCGGTATCAGCCTCGCGCGGGCCTTCGGGGGTGGCGGCCATGAGCTTCATGGCTGGAATTTTGTCACCGGTTTTGATCATGCGCTGGACCCTTGTTTCCAAATGGATGCGCTTACCTATACGAAGTGTTCGGGGCCGTGAAGAGTTGCCGCCGCGCGGGATGGGGCTGGCGGGGGCGGGGCGGCGATTATATGGTTGAGGACATGGTGAAGAGAGAGACTGAAGATTTGGGCGGGCCGGACTGGCTGACGGGGCAATTGCTGGTGGCGATGCCCGCGATGCAGGACCAGCGCTTCGTGCAGAGCGTGATATTCATCTGCGCGCACTCGGCCGAGGGGGCGATGGGCGTGGTGCTGAACCGGCCGGTGAAGACGCCGGGGTTCGCCCAGCTGTTGCAGCAGCGGGGGGTGGAGCCGGCGCCGCCGAAGCGCGAGATCAGGGTGGGGTCGGGCGGGCCGGTGGAGGATTCACGCGGGTTCGTGCTGCATTCAGCCGACTGGATGAGCGAGGGCAGCATGGCGGTGAACGAACAATATGTGCTGACCGCGAATTTGGACGTGCTGCAGGCGCTGGCGCAGGGCGGCGGGCCAAGCCAGGCGCGCCTGCTGCTGGGCTATGCGGGCTGGGATGAGGGGCAGCTTGACGAGGAGATACGGCAGAATGCGTGGCTGAGCGTGCCGGCCGATGAGGGGCTGGTGTATGACGCCGCGTATCTGACCAAATGGCAGCGGGCGCTGGCGAAGCTGCGGATAGACCCGGGGATGCTCTCGCACGAGGCGGGCCGGGCGTGAGCGGGGCGCGGCGGATTCTGATCGCCACGCATAATCCGGGCAAGCTGAGGGAGTTCGCGGCCTTGCTGGCGCCGCTGGGGTTCGAGGCGGTGGGCGCCGGGGCGATGGGCCTGGCCGAGCCGGACGAGACGGCGGATGATTTCGCCGGGAATGCGCGGCTGAAGGCGCTGGCGGCGGCGCAAGCGGCGGGGATGCCGGCGATGGCCGATGATTCCGGCCTGTGCGTGGCGGCGCTGGGGGGTGGGCCTGGGGTTTTCTCGGCCCGGTATGCGGCGGGGGATTATCCGGCGGCGTTTGGGCGGATCATCGCGGCGTGCGCGGCGGCGGGGGAATGGCGGGCGCGGTTTGTGTGCGCGCTCTGCCTGGCGCGGCCGGAGGGCACGGCGGCCACCTTCATCGGCCAGGCGCATGGGGTGATTGCCCCGGCGCCGCGCGGGGCTGGCGGGTTTGGCTATGACGCGCTGTTCGTGCCCGATGGCCATGAGCTGACTTATGCGCAGCTGGGGCCGGAGGTGAAGGACATGATAAGCCACCGGGCGCGGGCGTTTGCCCAGGTGGCGGCGCGGTTAGCCGCCGGGGTGGCGTGAGTCAGCCATTGATGAGGGGCACCACCAGGTCGGCGATTCTGTTCGAGGTGGTCTGCACCATGGCGCTGGCGAATTGCCGGATCGATGATGGGGAGACCCGGTCGGTCTGCGCGAGCGCGACGAACGGCGACAAAATGACCATGACCCAGAGAAGTCGACGCATCGGAAAATAACCCTCCCGCTATCCATCCGGCTTTTATAGCGCGGCCGGGTTGCTGGTGGGTGGCCGCAAGGTAAATACTCCTTAAGGGCGGGCGGGTCAGGCCGGTTCGGGCTGCGGCGCGGCGGCGCCGGGCGACGCCTGCGCCGCAGACGCCTGCACCACCACGGTGCGCGGCGTGCGGATGAAGAGCAGCAGCGGCAGGGCGGCGATGGAGAACACCAGCATCAGTTTGAAGTCGTTATTATAAGCGATGATGGTGGCCTGCTGGTTGATGGCGGCGTTGAGCAGGGCGGCGCCCTGGTTGCTGAGCGGGCTGAGGAACTGCCGCGCGGCGCCGGTTTGGAGCGCACGGTCAAACGGGGTGATGGGGGCGGCGAGGATGGCGTGGTTGATCTGCGCGTTGGTGACCAGCAGCGCGCCGGTGACGGAGATGCCGATGGAGCTGCCGAGATTGCGCATGAGGGCGAAGATGCCCGCGGCCTCGGTGCGCAGCTCGGCCGGCAGGGTGGCGAAGGTGGTGGTGGCGAGCGGCACGTATATGAAGCCGAAGCTGAAGCCCTGGAGGATGCCGGCGATGACGAGGCTGTGCCGGGAGGTGTCGGGGGTCCAGTGGGTCATCATGTTGAGGGCGAAGGCGCCGCTGATGAGCCCGAAGGCGATGAGCAGGCGCACGCTGATGCTGCGCGCCAGCAGCCGGCCGCACAGCACGAGGCCGGTGATGGTGCCCACCCCGCGCGGGGCGAGGTATATGCCCGCGGTGATGACGGGGTAGTTCATCATGTCCTGCAGGTAGGGGGCGAGCAGCGCCAGGGTGGCGAACATGATGCTGCCCATGGTGAAGATGAACACCATGCCGATGAGGAAATTACGGTCAGTGAAGAGGGAGAGGGTGAGGAAGGGCTTGGGCGAGAGCGCCTCCTGCACCGAGAAGAGGTAGAGCCCCAGCCCGGTGAGGCAGGCCTCGGCGATGATCTCACGCGAGTTGAACCAGTTGAGCATTTCGCCACGGTCGAGCATGGCCTGGAAGGCGCCGATGGCGAGGCTGAGGGCGGCGAAGCCGGTCCAGTCAAGCTTGATCTGCTTGTCGAACTTGGTTTCGCGCAGGAACAGCAGCAGGCCGAGGCCGGCGAGCAGGCCGACCGGGACGTTGATGTAGAACACCCAGCGCCAGGAGAAATTCTGCGTGAGCCAGCCGCCGAGCATGGGGCCGATGACCGGGCCGAGCGTGCTGCCCATGCTCCAGAGCGCCATGGCGGGGCCGCGGCGCTCGATTGGGTAGATGTCAAACAGGACGGCCTGCGAGAGCGGCACCAGGGCGGCGCCGAACATGCCTTGCAGGAGGCGGAAGACGACGATCTGGGCGAGGCTCTGCGACATGCCGCACAGCGCGGAGGCCATGGTGAAGCCGGCGATGGCGACGACGAAGAAGCGGGTGCGGCCAAAGCGGGCGGCGAGGAAGCCGGTGGGGGCGGTCATGATCGCGGCGGCGACGATGTAGCTGGTGAGGACCCAGTTGATCTCTTCCTGGCTCGCTGACATCGCGCCCTGCATGTAGGGCAGGGCGACGTTGGCGATTGTCGCGTCAAGCGCCTGCAGCGACGTGGCGAGGACGACGCAGGCCGTGATGAGGGCGCGGCGGGTCTCGGTCAGGGCGGGCGGGGGTGGATGAGTCTCCGTGATTGCCGTGGGCCTTGCTCATGGTTTTTCGTTGGTATGCTAGTAACCTAGTTTTCCGGAAAGCCCAAGCGCGGATTGCACGGCGCCAGGCCGGAGGATTTGCGGCAGCACCAGGGGGGTGGACGCGCCGGGGGCGTAATAAAGGTAGAGGGGTACGCCGTCGCGGTGGTTGGCGGCGAGCAGGGCGGTGATGGCGGGGTTTTTGTTGGTCCAGTCGCCCACCAGCAGGGCGGTGTGGGTGGCGGCGAAGGCGGCTTGCACGGCGGGGTTCTTGAGGGTGGTGGCCTCATTGACCAGGCAGGTGACGCACCAGGCGGCCGTGAGATCTATGAAGACCGGGGTTTTGGCGGCGCGCAGCTGGGCGAGGCGGGCGGCGGTGTAAGGCGTTGCGCCGGGCAGGGTGAGCGCGGGGGCGGCGGCCTGGGCGCGCAGCAGGGGCAGCAGCAGGGGCAGCGCCAGGGCCAGCGGGCGCAGCGGGCGGCGGAGCAGCGCCAGGGCGAGGATGGCGGCGCCGAGCAGGAGGAAGAGCAGGCCGGGCGTGCCGGTCTGATGAAACAGCACCCAGGCGAGCCAGGCGAAGGTGGCGGCCATGGGCAGGGCGAGGGCGCGTTGCAGCCAGAGCATCCAGGGGCCGGGGCGCGGGATGAGATGCGCCAGGCGCGGGATGCTGGCGAGCAGCAGGAAAGGCGCGGCGAGGCCAAGGCCGAGGCTGAGAAAAATGCCGAGCGCGGCGGGCGGCGGCGCGGCCAGGGCGGCGGCGACGGCGGAGCCCATGAAAGGCGCGCTGCACGGGGTGGCGACGATGACGGCGAGCGCCCCGGTGGAGATGCTGTGCTGGGCCGGGAGCCGGCCCAACACAGCGGGGGCGGAGAGCGCGAACAGCCCGGCGAGGTTGAGGGTGAGCGCGAAGATGACCCAGGCGATGAGCGCGACGAAGATGGGCGACTGGAACTGGAAGCCCCAGCCCGCTTCGGCCCCCAGCGCGCGCAGGGCGAGCAGGGTGGCGCCCATGGCCAGCATGGCGGCGAGCACGCCGAAGGTGTAGCCGAATGCCTCATGGCGGATTTTGGCGTCAGCCCCGCCGAGGCGCGAGATGAGCACGGCCTTCATCGCCAGGATGGGGAACACGCAGGGCATGAAATTGAGGATCAGCCCGCCGAGGAAGGCCAGCAGCAGGTAAGGCGGATGGGCGGGCGCGGCGCCAGGCGCGGGCGCCAGGGTGAGCGACTGGGTGGCGCCTGAGGGGTCGGTGAGTTCCAGCACGCCGGAGAGCGGCTTGTGGCCGGGCGCCAGTGTGAGGCCCAAGGTGAGGCCGGTGGTGGTGAAGGCGAGGCGCTGCGGCGCGCCGT
>JAKBAQ010000143.1 GCA_021808985.1 Pseudomonadota bacterium | reverse complement strand
CAACGATAATTGCGGCCATGTGGCGCATAATGCGCTGGCGGCGGCGGGGATATGGGCGCCTTGGCCGACAGGGCAGTTCTTCGCGCGCGCGGCGTTCAATTTTCCCGTGCCGAAGAACGAGCTGGTGGATCTCGCGCTGCGCGTGAATGATCTGCCGATCCAGAATCCCGCGGCGATTTATGCTGACGAGCAGACGCGGCGGGCCTTTTTGGCGACCGGGGCGCTGCCGGCGGCGGCGGGGGGCTTGACGATCGCAGCACCAGCGGTGGCGGATAATGATGTTTATGACATCGACCGTCTGCGGCTGATTTTTTATGATAATCCGTTTTGGGGGCCTTACCGGCGGCGCTTCGCCCGCATATTCAGCGAGCCGCGATACCGCGATTTGCGCGCGAATCTGCGGTATTTTGAAGCATTATACGCCAGGGCGCTGGAAGCGCGCGGCGGCGGCGGCCAAAGCAGCGGCTTCCGGCGGCGTTATGATGAGTATGTTGCACAGGAAGCCGCGAAAATTCGCGGGCATCTGAGATGCCTTGAAGATGCCGGGGAATTATTGGCGGAGGCCCTGGCGTGAGCGGGGAACAGCCCTTGGGGTTGGGGAAATCTCCCCTGATGCTCAGCGATTTTTCCATCGTGACCAGCCTTGGCGCGGGCCGTGAGCAGACCATGGCGGCGTTGCGGGAAGGCCGCAGCGGGCTGGTGCGCTGCGGGTTCGATGCGATACCGTTTAAGACCTATGCGGGGGAAATCGCCGGTCTCGATGAGGATTCCCTGCCGGATGAGCTGGCGGGGTTTGATTGCCGCAATAACCGGCTTGCCGCGCTGGCGCTGCGCCAGGATGGTTTTTTGGATACGCTCGCGGCGGCGCGGGCGCGGTATGGCGCGCAGCGCATTGGCGTGTTCGCCGGGACGAGCACATCCGGCATATTGCAGACGGAACGCGCGTACCGCCAGCGCGACCCGCTGAGTGGGAAATTGCCCGCCGGGTTTGATTACGCGCGCACGCACAACACCTATTCGCTGGCGCGGTTTGTCCGCGACATGCTGGGCCTCTGCGGGCCGGCTTTTACCGTATCCACCGCCTGTGCCGCGACCTCCAAGGTGTTCGCCAATGCGGCGCGGATGATCGCCACCGGCATTTGCGATGCGGCCGTTATCGGCGGGGCTGATACGCTCTGCGCCACCACGCTGTTCGGCTTTCATGCGCTGGATGTGATGGCGGACGAGCCGTGCCGGCCTTTTGACCCCGGGCGGCGCGGGATTTCGCTGGGTGAGGCGGCCGGCTTTGTTTTGCTGGAGCGGGCCGGCGAGCGGCTGGACGCGGAGACTGTGCTGCTGCTGGGAACGGGCGAAAGCTCCGATGCCTACCATATGTCATCGCCGCATCCCGAGGGGGTGGGGGCGCGGCTGGCGATGGAGCGCGCGCTTGGTGACGCGGGCCTTGAGGCGGGGGAGATCGACTATATCAACCTGCATGGCACGGCGACGCTGGTTGGCGATGCGGCGGAAGATTGCGCCGTGGCGGGCCTGTTCGGCACGGGCGTGCCGTGCAGCTCGACCAAGGGCTTCACCGGGCATACGCTGGGCGCCTCGGGCGTTGCCGAGGCGATCATCTGCGCGCTGGCGATCCGGCATGGCTTTGTGCCGGGCAGCCCACATACGCGCGGCGTGGACCCAGCCTTCAGGAGCCGTTACGTGCTGAGCGGGCATGATGCCCGGATTGACCGGGTGGTCAGCAATTCATTCGGCTTTGGCGGTGTGAATTGCAGCCTGGTGCTGGGCCGCGCCACGTGATCCGCTTTTATATCGAGGGGATCGGCCTGTGCGGGCCGGGGCTGAATGGCTGGGAGGCGAGCCGCCCGGTGCTGGCCGGGACGGGCGACTATGCGCCAGCGCCGATTAACGTTCCGGCGAGCATGCTGCTGCCGGCCAATGAACGCCGGCGGGCGCCGCAGATTGTGAAAATCGCGCTGGCCATAGGCGCCGAGGCTTTTGCCATGGCAAGGCGTGATGCGGCCGGGACGGCGGTGGTCTTCGCCTCCTCCGGGGGGGATGGCGATACGATCCACGAGATATTGCATGTTCTGGCCTCGCCGGACCGCGCGCTTTCGCCCACGCGGTTCCATAATTCGGTGCATAACGCGGCGGCGGGGTATTGGAGCATCGCCACCCAATCCCGCGCGGCATCGACCAGCCTGTGCTGCTATGATGACAGTTTCGCCGCCGGGTTGCTCGAGACCGCCGTGCAGACGGCGGCGGCGCGGGAGGCGGCGGCGCTGATTGCCTATGATGTGCGGTATCCGGCGCCGCTCTGTGACGCGCGGCCGCTGGCCGCGGCCTTCGGCGTGGCGCTGGTGCTGGCGCCGGTGCCGACGGCGGCTTCCATTGCGTGCATCGAGCTAGAGCTGCGGCCGGGGACTCTCCCACCGCCCGCCATGGGGTTGCCGGAGCTTGAATGGCTGCGGCGCGGCACGCCGGCGGCGCGGAGCCTGCCGCTGCTGGCGGCGCTGGCGCGCCGGGAGGAGACCTGCATCAGCCTGGGTTATTTGGATGATATGGTGCTGATGTTGAACATGACGCCGCTCGCGGCCTCACCCGATTCTCATGAAGCATGATATGACCAGCATCAAACGCGAACAGATCCTCAGGATGATACCGCATGCCGGCGATATGTGCCTGCTCGACGAGGTGCTGAGCTGGGATGAGGTCTCGGTGCGCTGCCTCTCGCGCCGCTACCAGGACCGGGGCAACCCCTTGCGACGGGCGGATGGGACGCTCGGGGCGGCATGCGGCATCGAAATCGCGGCGCAGGCCATGGCCGTGCAAGGCTGGCTTAGCGCCGGTGATGGCGGGCCGGCCCGCCGGGGGTATCTGGTAAGCCTGCGCGATGTGGCGTTGCGAACCGGGCGGCTGGATGCGGCGGGGGGGGATTTGATCATCGAGGCGACGCGGCTGATGGGCGACGCCAGCGGCGCGGCCTACCGTTTTCATCTGATGCGGCGGGAGGCCGAACTGCTGAGCGGCCGCGCGACCGTGGTGTTTGAGGCGGACGCATGAGCCGCGCCCTGGTGACGGGCGGGAGCGGCGCCATTGGCGGCGCCATTGCGCGGGCGCTGGCGGCGGCGGGGCATTATGTGCATGTGCATGCGCATGGCGCGCCCGGCCGCGCGCGGGCCGTGGCGGACGAGATTGTGGCGGGCGGCGGCGCGGCGGAGGCCGTGCGGTTTAATGTGACCAATGCCGGGGAGACGCAAGATGCGCTGGCGCGGCTGCTGGAGGCCGGGCCGATCCAAATTCTGGTGAATAATGCGGGTATCCATGATGATGCGGTGATGCCGGGGATGCGCCCTGAACAATGGGCCAATGTCATCGACGTGTCGCTGAACGGTTTCTTCAATGTCACGCAGCCGCTGCTGCTGCCGATGATCCGCACGCGGTGGGGGCGGATTATCAATATATCCTCGGTTGCCGCCATCATGGGCAACCGGGGCCAGGCCAATTATGCGGCGGCGAAGGCGGGGCTGCATGGGGCCGCGCGGTCTCTGGCGCTGGAGCTGGCGAGCAGGGGCATTACGGTGAATACCGTCGCGCCTGGGATTATCGCCTCGCCGGCGAGCGAAGATGCGTTTCCCAAGGAGGCGATCGACCGGCTCGTGCCGATGAAGCGGGCCGGACGGCCGGAGGAGGTTGCCGATCTGGTTGCGTTTCTTGCCTCGGAGCGGGCCGGCTATATCTCCGGCCAGCAGATTTCCATTAATGGCGGGATGGCTTGAGGTGAGCGGCGCGCGGCCGGGAGGGAGGGTTAGCGCCTGCTAAGCCGGCGCGACAGCAGCCCGGGCAGGCGGCGGAAATATCCGCCGGCGAGGCGCAGGTGCATGAGGGCCAGGGCGATATTGTCTCGCCCGTAATGGAAGTGCGAGACGCCGCCCTCGGCGATGCTGAAATACCGCACGGGGGCTGGCTGGTTGATGGCCGGGACGCCGCGCCAGGACAGCCGGACCACGGCTTCGGTGTCAAAATCAAACCCGCGCATGCCGCGGCTAGACTCCATGACGGCCAGCAGCGCGGCCAGGGGATAGACGCGAAAGCCGAACAGGAAATCGGCAATGGCGCTCAATGTTTCGGCCCGGCCGAGCATGTTTGATATGCGCCGCCCGATGATGCGGATGCGCGGGGCGGAATGATCAAAAATGGGGATGCCGAGGATCATCGCCTGGGGATTTTGCTGGGACAGGCGCATGAATTCAGGGATCATCGCGGCTGGATGCTGGCCATCGGCATCCATGACCAGGACATGGGTGAAGCCCGCGCGCGCCGCCGCGCGGATGCCATCAAGCACGGCCGCGCCCTTGCCGCCGTTAAGGCCGCGGCGGATGATCCGTGTCGCGCTCTCATCCGCGCAGCGTTGCGCGAGTGCGTCGCCGGTTCCATCTGTGCTGCCGTCAATGACCACCCAGACGGATGGCCAGTGGGTGCGCGCATCGGCGATGGTCTCAAAGAGTTTGTTGCCGGTGTTGTAGCTGGGGATGAGGACGAGATGGGTATGCGCCGCCTGGGCGGCTTGAGGCGCCGGCATTGCTCTTACCCGGCCGTTGACCCGGCTTGCGCGCCCGCCGCGCGGGGAGGGAAAAACCGATGCCGCAGATGGGAGAATTTGGTTATGTAGTAGATCGTTCTGAACATATACAGGCGGGCGCGGATGGGCCATCCATCAAAAATGCCGCCGGCGAGCAGTGAGAGAACGGCTTCTTCCATGCGGAAGACGTTGCGCGGCGACATGAAGAGGTTGCGCATCGCCGGCTCGCGGATGCGATAGATGAACCAGGTGAACGCGCCCAGAAGCTTGCGGGCGCCGGCATCGTAACGCCGGAGCACGCGCGCGGCGCGGCGCGGTGAGCGCAGGCAGGTATCCACGGCATCAGCCGCCCAGAAGGCCGTGGTCATCGCGAGATATACGCCGGTGGAAAACACCGGATCTATGAAGGCGCAGGCGTCGCCCACCAGGATGAAATTACGGCCGCTGGTGCGCTTGACGCCGTAGGAATAATTGCCGGTCGCGGTGATCTCGCCCACGAGCCGCGCATCCTTCAGGCGATCTGCGATCTCGGGGCAGGAGGCGATGATGCTGGCGAAGAAACTGTTCAGATCCGTGCCACGGTTTTTGAGAAACGGCGCCTGGCAGACGGCGCCGACGCTGGTTGTGCCGTCAGCGAGCGGGATGAACCAGAACCAGCCATGGTCAAACCAGACGATGCTGATATTGCCTTCGGCTTTGCCGGGCAGGCGGCGGGCGCCGCTGAAATGGCCGAAGATGGCGGCGCTGTTGTTTCGTGGGTTCCGCTCCTTCATTTGCAGCTGCGCGGCCAAAAGAGTGTCGCGGCCTGAGGCATCGACGACGAAGGCGGATGTCCATCGGCGGGCACGGCCATCGGCGTCGCGGCCGGTGATGACGGGGTGGCCGTTTTCGGGAAAATCAATCGACAGGATGCGGCAGCCCTCGATCAGATCAGCGCCCTTGGCGGCGGCGTTCTTGAACAGGATATGATCAAAAACCGAGCGGCGGACCTGGAAGGAATAGGGGAAGCGCTTGTCCCAGGCGTTCGCGAAATCATACCGGACGCTTTTGCCGTGGTAGGGGGAGACGAATTCGATGCCATGCTTTTGGATCGAAGAGGCCTCGATGTCCTCGCGGATGCCCAGCCGGTCAAACAAGGGCAGATTATGGGGCAGCAGGGATTCGCCTATGTGGAAGCGTGGGTGCTGGTCTTTCTCGCTCAGGATCACGCGGTGGCCGCGCTCCGCCAGCAGCGCCGCGATGGTGGAACCGGCGGGGCCGCCGCCAATGACAAACACGTCACAATCAGTCTGCGCCGCGG
This sequence comes from Pseudomonadota bacterium, assembly GCA_021808985.1. GTDB lineage: Bacteria > Pseudomonadota > Alphaproteobacteria > Acetobacterales > Acetobacteraceae > Acidocella. Next base: position 1,471 of record JAKBAQ010000143.1, on the reverse strand, counting down.
GAGGCTCATTTGGCTGAAGCTGTGGCATGCGCTGTCCCCTCCCCCTGCAATGTAACCGCCGCTAAATGATTCGGTAATATTAAGCCATAGGCGGGCTTCCCTGTCTAATGAGTGACGCGGGGTGGGCGGCTATTTGGAATTATGATTCATAGGCGCGGTGAATAAGCGCGTCGTTCTAGGTTGAACGCCAGAATGCCTCGATTTCCACAAGCAGTTCGGGCCGGCAGATATCGCCCCGCAGGTACAGGCGCTGACAGTTGGCGCCGAAGACGGTATCAATGGCGGGGGCGACGGCTGGGCAATAGGCCGGGTTGTGGACATATATTTTCACCGCCCAGGCGCCGTTTAGGGGCGCGGAGGCCGTTTGCGCGGCGGTGCTGATGAGCGCGCGCAGATTGGCGGCTGTCTCGGCGATCTGGCCGTGGAGGTCGCCGCTATGCCGGGTTTCATGGCCGACGATGCTGGCGGTGCCGGATATGAACAGCGCTTGCGAACCGCCTTGCCGATGAATGGATGCGCGCGAGAAGCTGGGGCTGCGGGGGCCGTACAGCGGCGGGTAGGCGTAGGCGCTGATCTGGCGGGGATTTTCTATCGGCGCTGCGGGTTCATGCGCCGCCAGAAAATAGATCATCGAAGCGCCGTGCTGGCCGCCGACGCCGCTGGCGACCGGGGGCAGCGGTTGCCGCAGGCGGGCGGAGAAGGCGCGATGGCGGCCGATATTGAAGCGCCTGTAGCGCTCCAATCCCTGGTCGTGGCTGGTGATCGATGTCAGATAGTTCCAGAAGCGGATCGGCGTTTCGAAGCCGGCGCCGTCCATGAAATCAAAAATATCAGAATAGGCCGCCTCGACGGCGGCCTCCAGCGAGGTGCTCTTGGTTTCATCCAGCTTGATGGCGCCGAAGGCGAGGCCGCCGCCATGGGCGCCTTTGACAGGCCCAACCTGGCAGGGCTGGCAGGGGGAAGGCGATGTCCAAATTTCCAGCATCGCGCCACCGGCGGCGGGCCGCAGCGGGGCGGCGATGAATGGGCGGTCCGGGGGTAGAAAATCTGGCTGCTCAATACCGTAGCCGACCACGCCGAGAATGTGGGCCGATTGCGCCAGAAGCGGGCGGGCGGCATGGGGGCTGGCATAATGCACCGCGAAATCGGCGCCGGGGGCTTGCGGCATCTGCTGATCATGGAATGCGAGAGATGCTTGCAAGACGGCTCCTTCAATGACTGCCCGGCCTCACCCGCGCATGGCGCGGGAGCCTTGGAGACTGGCCGAGTAAGCCCCATCGGGCGAGCGCCGGTCAAGGTTTGAACGGAGCGTGGGGGACAAAATAAAAAACCGCTCCGGACCTGGGGTTCGGAGCGGCTAGAGCGATGGGGATGGGCAGAACCGGCCGCATGACACGCATGCGGCCGGCTTGCGTTTCAGAACTGAACGCGCTTGGTGTAGCCGCCATCGATGATGAGGTTGGTGCCCGTG
>JAKBAQ010000142.1 GCA_021808985.1 Pseudomonadota bacterium | reverse complement strand
CTCGTCAACTCCGACGGGGTCGGCGCTGAGCAGGGGAGGGATTGCGAGGCGGGCGCGGGCGAGTTCGCGGGCGTCCTCGGCGGGGTCGACCCAGGCGGGGGCGGGTTCAGCGAAACCGGGCGGCGGGCCGTGCTGGAACAAGGGGTCGCGCCCCAGGCCCTGGCTGGCGGGGTGGGCGGGCAGGTTGGCCAGCACGTCGGCGGCGGATTCCGTGAGGTGGGCGCCCTGGCGGATGAGGTCGTTGGCGCCCTGGGAGCGGGGATCCAGCGGGGAGCCGGGGACGCCGAAAAGCTCACGCCCGGCATCGAGGGCCAGGCGCGCGGTGAGCAGGGAGCCGGAGCGGGCCGCGGCCTCGATGACCACGAGGCCCAGCACCAGCCCGGCGATGATGCGGTTGCGCTTGGGGAAGTGGCGGGCGATGGGCGCGGTGCCGAGCGGGGCCTCGGCCACCACGGCGCCGTGTTGCGCGATCAGGCGTTGCAGCTTCTCATTCTCGGGCGGGTAGGGCAGGTCCAGCCCGCCGGCGATGACCGCGATGGTTTTGCCGGTGCGCAGGGCGCCGGTGTGGGCGGCGGAATCTACCCCGCGAGCCAGGCCGGAGACCACGGTGAGGGATTCCGCCAGCTCCGCGCCGAGGGATTCGGCCATGCGCAGGCCGTTGGCCGAGGCGTTGCGCGCGCCGACGATGCCGACGGAGCGGCCGTGCAGGAGGCTGAGATCACCCAGCACGGCGATGGCGGGCGGGGCGTCAGGCAGCTGAGCCAGATATTCGGGGTAGTCCGGGGTATCAAGGAAAATGAACTTGCCGCCCAGGCGGGCGAGGGCGGTGAATTCACGCTCGGCCTCGGCGGGGGTGGGAATGCGCGGGGCGGTGGCGCGGCCGCCGGCGCGGGCAAGCTCGGGCAGGGCGGCCAGGGCTTCGGCCGGGGTTGCGAAGCGGGCGAGCAGGCGGCGGTAGGTGATGGGGCCGACACTCTCGGTGCGGACCAGGCGCAGATGGTCAATTTGCCGGGGAGTCATGCCTTCTGGCCGATTTTGGGCTCCGTGCCGGCCAGCAGCCTCTGGATGTTGGCGCGGTGCTTCCAGAACACCAGCGCGGCGATGATGAGCGCCAGGAGGGCGGTCTTCCAGGACTGGAAATACCAGGCGGCCAGGGGGGAGATGGCGAAGGCGGCGAGGGCGGCGAGCGAGGAGCGGCGCAGCGTGAGGGCGGTGGCGAGCCAGAGCGCGCAGCAGAACGCGCCCAGCGGCCAGCATACGCCCCAGAACACGCCAAGGCCGGTGGCAACCCCCTTGCCGCCCCGGAAGCCCAGCCAGAGCGGGTAGAGATGGCCGAGAAACACCGACAGCGCGGCCAGAAACACGCCGCCATGGCCGTAATGCCGAACGAATAGCACGGCGAGGGTGCCTTTCAGCGCGTCCAGCGCCAGGGTGGCGGCGGCCAGCTTTTTGTTGCCGGTGCGCAGCACGTTGGTGGCGCCGATATTGCCGGAGCCGATGGCGCGGATGTCGCCCAGGCCGGCGGCGCGGGTGAGCAGCAGCCCGAAGGGGATGGAACCCACCATATAGGCGAACACGCAGAGCAGAAAAATCGTCATCCAAAGACCCTTATGCCGGCTTTCCAGGTGCCCAGCACCACGCCTTCCAGGGCACGGCCGTCAAAAGGCGTGTTCTGCGCCTTGCCGGGCAGATGCCCGGCGCTGACCTGCCAGGAGCGCTCGGGGTGGAACAGGCAGAGGTCAGCCGGGGCGTTGCGGGCGATGACGCCGGCGCTGATGCCGAGCCAGGCGGCGGGGCGGGCGGTGAGCAGGGCAAGCGCCTGTGGCAAGGTGAGGTGGCCGGATTGCACCTGGGCCAGGGTGACGCCCAGCAGCGTTGCCAGCCCAGCGCCGCCGGGGGAGGCTTCGGCGAAGGGGAGGCGCTTGTCGTCAGCGTCGCGCGGCTGATGGTCGGAGGCGATGGCGTCGATGGTGCCGTCGCGCAGGGCCGCCAGCACGGCCTGGCGATCAGATTCCGCGCGCAATGGCGGGGAGAGCTTGGCGTAAGTGCGATAGCCGCCGATGGCGGTCTCATTGAGGTCAAAATAGGGGGGGGCGGTGTCGCAGGTGACGCGCAGGCCACGGTCCTTGGCCTGGCGGATGAGCGCCAGGGCCTCGGCGGTGGTGACATGGGCGAAATGCACCGCGCCATCGGCCATTTCGGCCAGGCGGATGTCTCGCGCGACGCAGATGGCCTCGGCGGCGGCAGGGATGCCGGGCAGGCCCATCCAGCTGGCGCGCGCCCCGCTGGTGGCGGCGCCGCCCTTGGCCAGCTCGTAATCCTCGGGGTGCTGGATGATGCGCATGCCAAAGCCGCTGGCATAGCTGAGGGCCAGGCGCATGAGGCGCGAGGAGGCGATGGTTTTGGCGCCGTCGGTGAAGGCGATGGCCCCGGCGGCCTTCAGCAGCCCGTATTCGGCCAGCTCCTGCCCGGCGCAGCCACGCGTGGCGGCGGCGTAGGGCAGGAGGGTGAGGCTGCCCGTCTCCGCGCCGCGCGCGGCGATGAGGTGGACCAGGGCGGGATCGTCAATGGGGGGGAAACTGTCGGGCAGGACGGCGATGGTGGTGATGCCGCCCGCCGCCGCCGCCGCCGCCGCGCTGGCGATGGTCTCGCGATATTCAAACCCCGGCTCGCCGAGGCTGGCGCGCATATCCACCAGGCCGGGGCAGAGTACGGCGCCTTCGGCCTCGACGATTTTGACGCCGTCAGGCTGGCCGAGCGAGGGAGCAAAATCAGCGATGCGGCCATCCTTCACCAGCAACTCACCCTCAACCAGGGCCTGCGCGGCGCTGTCCAGATACCGGATTTTACGGAACAGGATCATAGGATGTCTCCGCGCGCCAGGGAGTCCAACACGGCCATGCGTACCGCAACGCCCATTTCCACCTGCTCCCTGATGAGGGAGCGCTGCGGGTCGTCGGCAACGTCACTGTCAATTTCGACGCCACGATTCATCGGGCCGGGATGCATGACCAGCGCGTCAGGCTTGGCGAAGCCGAGCTTGCGGCGGTCCAGCCCGTAATAGGCGAAGAATTCACGCGAGGAGGGGATGAGACCGGCGGACATGCGCTCTTTTTGCAGGCGCAGGGCCATCACGATGTCAGCCCCTTGGAGGCCTTGCTCCATGTCGTGGCAGATGGTGACGCCGGCGGCATCGATGCCCGAGGGAATGAGAGTGGGCGGGCCGACGACGCGGACGAAATTGCCCATCATGGTGAGGAGCAGGATGTTTGAGCGGGCGACGCGGGAATGAGCGATGTCGCCGCAGATGGCGACCGTGAGGCCGCTAATGCGGCCCTTGCGGCGGCGGATTGTGAGAGCGTCAAGCAGGGCCTGGGTGGGGTGCTCGTGCGTGCCGTCGCCGGCGTTGATGACGGAGGCCTCAACCTTTTGCGCGAGCAGGGCCGGGGCGCCGGAGCGGTTGTGGCGGACCACCAGCAGGTCGCAGTTCATGGCGTTGAGGGTTGCCGCCGTGTCCAGCAGGGTCTCGCCCTTGGTGACCGAGGAGGTGGAGACGGACATGTTGATCACATCCGCGCCGAGGCGCTTGCCGGCAAGCTCAAAGCTGGTGCGGGTGCGCGTTGAATCCTCGAAGAAAAGGTTGATGAGGGTGCGCCCGCGCAGGGAATCCCGCTGGGTTTTGCCGGAACGGTTGAGGAGGACGTAGCTCTCCGCGAGGTCGAGCAACGAGGTGACGGCGACGGGGTTCAACCCCTCGATACCGAGCAGATGCTTAGGAGATGTCATTAAAACCCGGTTAGACCACAACCGACCGCGTTGTGTGAAGGGTTTGTGAGAAATATCCCACACTTGACGTGGATCATGGCGCGGCTTTCGGCCTGGGGGTAGTGGGCGGGCACGCAAGCTTGAGGAGTTGTGCCATGAGGCTTTTACGCGGGTTGACGATGCTGGGCGGGGTTGCCGTGCTGTGCGGGGGGCTGGCGGCGTATGCCGCGGCGCAGACGCCGCCGGATGTGAACGCGCCGCCGGCGGGATACGGGCCGGGGATGATGGGCGGATGGGGCGGCGGACCCGGCATGATGAGCGGATGGGGCAGCGGACCCGGCATGATGAGCGGCTGGAAAGGCGGGCCCGGTGGCCCGCTGCGGCCGGATATGTTCGCGGTGCTGAAGCAGGAGCTGAACATTACCGCGGCGCAGAGCGCCGACTGGGATGCCTATGCCGCGGCCGTGGGCGCGGCGGACCAGGCGATGTGGGCGGGGATGCGCGCCTTGCGGCCAAAAGCCGGGCTCCAGGCCGGGCCGGATGAGCGGTTTGCCGTGATGAGCCAGATCATCGAGCTGCGCAAGGAGAGCTTTGACAAGAAGCACGCCGCCGCCGAGGCGCTGCTGGCGCATCTCACGGCGTTTCAGAGCGGGCAGGCGAGCGAGATTCTGCCGGGGTTGGCCGAGGGCGGGGGGATGGCCGGGTGCGGCTGGGGCCCGCAGCGGGGCGGCATGTGGCCGGGGATGATGGGGTTTGACGGCCCGCCGCTCTGAGCGTTTCTCGTATAACTAGTTGAAATTATTAAAAATTTTTGCGGGGTTTGGGGAGCTTTTCATGAAAAGCTCCCCAAGAGTCTGGCCCTTTTTTGCAAAAAAGGGCCAGACCCCAAAAAAACTTTTGAGAATTATCCTTCTGAACCGATCAGGCGCCAGGATTCACGAAGTTGCCGCTTGAGAAATGGGCCGCGTTGCCGCAGAAATGATGGGTGAGAGCCGGGAGCGGCTTGTTTTTCAGGGGGATGCAGGAATGAGCCAGATTGAGGCCGCGAAATCCGGCGAGGTGCGTGAGGGCGCGCTGCATGTTGTGCATGTGGGCGGGCATTCCGTGGCGCTGACGCGCGTGGGCGGGCGGGTGCAGGCTTTCGTGAACAAGTGCCCGCATCTGGGCATGCCGCTGAGCAAGGGAAAGATCGAGGGCGGGGCGGTGACATGCCCGTTTCATGGCTCGAAATTCGATATCTGCTCGGGCCGGAACATGGATTGGGTGAAGACATTGCTGGGGATGCCGCTGCCCGGCTGGGCGCAGAACGCGCTGGCCATGGGCAAGAAGCCGGCAGGGCTGAAGACGCTGAGCGCGAGCGAGAGGGACGGCGCGGTTTTTCTGGAGGTTTAGGGCGAAAGGCGGCCGGGGTTCTGGCCGCCTTTTTGTTCGGCTCTTAAAATCGCAGAATCAATATTATGGAAAGTGAGGTGGCGAGCCCGGCGGGAATGGCCGCCGGGGCGTGGTTTAGATGGCGATGCCGATTTTGCCGAAATGGGCGTTGGATTCCTGGTAACGGAATGCCTCAGCCAGTTGATCCAGCGGGAAAATTTTGTCGATGACGGGTTTCATGCGGGTGGCTTCCATCGCGCGGATGAGGTCTAGCTGGTGCTGGCGGCTGCCGACGGTGACGCCGACGACGTGGGCCTGGCGCATCATGATCGCCGCGGTGGGGATTGGGCCGGCGAAGCCGGCCAGCACGCCGATGAGCGCGATATGGCCGCCAAGGCGCAGGGCGTGGATGGATTGCGGCAGGGTGCCTGCCCCGCCGATCTCGACCACCACGTCCACGCCGCGGCCGCCGGTTATCTCGCGCGCGGCGGCGCCCCAGTCGGGCTGCTCACGGTAGTTGATGAGATGATCGGCGCCCATGGCCCGCAGCCGCGCCAGCTTGGCCGCCGAGGATGAGGTGGCGATGACCGTGGCGCCAAAGGCCTTGGCCAGTTGCAGCGCGAAGATGGAGACGCCGCCGGTGCCTTGGATGAGCACCGTGTCCCCCGCTTTTACGCGGGCATCGGCGACCAGGCCCTTCCAGGCGGTGACGCCGGCGCAGGTGATCGCCGCCGCCTCGGCATGGCTGAGGTGGGTGGGCGCGCGGGTGAACCAGGTTACGGGCGCGGTGACGCTGGAGCGGGCGTAGCCGTCAATGCCGTCACCGGGGACGTATTGGAAGCCTTCGTCGAGGGGGTGGCCATCCAGCCAGTGGGGGAAAAAGGTTGTGAGCACGGCATCGCCGGGGGCAAATTCATGCACGCCGGAGCCGATGGCGGTGACGTCTCCGGCGCCGTCAGACAGCGGGATGCGCCCGTTGGCGGCGGGGATCATCCCCGTGACGACGGCATAATCGTGATAATTCAAGCTGCTGGCGCGCAAGGCGACGGTGATTTCACCAGGGCCGGGCGGCGGCGGGGCGGGAAGGTCAGCCAGGGTGAGCGAGGCGAGCGTGGCCGGGGCGCCGATGCGAACTGCTTTCATGCAACCGTTATCCTCTTGTGTTTATTGGTTCAGGCTTGGATCACCATGCCATCATATCCGGGCTCCACGCCAGCGGGCAGCGTGGCGCGCAGGTGCTGGTAGTCCATCTCCGGCCCCAGATGCGTGAGCACGGTGCGCCGGGGGCGCAGGCGCGCCACCCAGCCCAGGACCGTGGCCAGATTGGCGTGCGTGGGGTGAGACGGGCCGGGGGTGAAGCAGCCGATGACCAGCACATCCAGATTTTCCAGGGCGGTGAGCGCGGTTTCGTCCAGCCGGACGACATCGGTGCAGTAAGCGAGGTTGTTCACGCGCAGGCCGAGCGAGGGCATCGTGCCATGGTCCTGCCCGATGAATTGCACGGGAAGACCCTGAATTTCAACGATATCGCCGGGGGTGATGGTGTGGGGGTGCAGCACCGGGCGGTAGAACAGGCCGCCTTCGAACGGGCGGAAGGCATAGTCAAACCGCTGGCGCAATTCGGCCCAGGTGCGGGCGTCGGTGTAGGCGGGCAGCGGCGCGCAGAGCAGGCGGTTGAGAATGCGGATTTCATCGAAGCCGGCGATATGGTCGGCATGGGCGTGGGTGTAGATCAGCGAGTCGATGCGGCCAATGCCGCAGGCGAGCAGCTGGGGCCGCAGGTCGGGCGCCGTGTCGACCAGGATTCGTTTGTTTTCAGGGGATTCGATGACGATGCTGGAGCGGGTGCGGCGGTTGCGGGGTTCGGCGGGGTCGGCTTTGCCCCAATCGCCAAGGCCGTTGGGGCCGCCGATTTGCGGCAAGCCGGCGGAGCCGCCGACGCCCAGCAGCGTGACCTTCATGCCCGTGGCCCGGCTGCCGCCTTGGGGTAGAGGGTGCGGAAGTTGCGGGTTGTGAGCTCAGCCATGGCCTGGGCCGGCAAGCCCTTGATTTCAGATAATACCTTGGCCGTGTGGACGGTGTAGGCGGGCTCATTGCGTTTGCCGCGGAAGGGCACGGGGGCGAGGTAGGGGGAGTCGGTTTCCACGAGCAGGCGTTCGAGCGGCATGTCAGCGGCGATTTGCCGCAGTTCCAGTGACTTGGGGAAAGTGAGGATGCCGGAGAAGGAGATGTAGCCGCCCATTTCCACCGCGGCCTCGGCCAGTTTGCGGGTGGAGGAGAAGCAATGCAGCAGAAA
>JAKBAQ010000141.1 GCA_021808985.1 Pseudomonadota bacterium | reverse complement strand
GGCCCGATGCTCCGCTTCTCCCGCTCCTCGGCGGGCGTCCCTGGGCACGCACCGCTTTTGGGCGAATCAACCCGCGACGTGCTCGCCGAGATCGGCGTCAGCGCAACGCAGATTGACGCGCTCTGGGAAAGTAAGGTTGTTTCCTGAAACGAATCCAAGAATAAGAGGAAATACTGGCGGCTGCCGTGTGATGCGAAACAAAGGATAAAAATCTATGCTCGACACTGCGCTTTTGAATCCCTTCGGTATTGATCCGCGCGATGAGCTTCCCCACCCGCCGGAGGATAAGCCGAACTGGACTGAATATTACTATTTCTTCGGTTTTGACCGGCAAACAGACCACGCCGTCAGCGTGCATATCGGGCGTGAGCCGACCGATCCGGACATCTGGCGCGCGGTCATCGGCATCTATTCCCCAGGCGGCAAACTTCTGGTGGGCCGCTATTTCGGGCGGGATGGCGCGATTGACGGCCCCGGTGCCGGCCCGATGCGCGTGCGCTGCCAGGAGCCGATGCGGCGCTGGGCGCTCAGCTTTGATGGCCTGCTGGAACAATCCGACCGTGTGGCCCTGTCGAACCGCCCGCACCCGAGCGCGATCGCGGCGCTGGCGAAATTTGATCTTGTGTTCGAAGGTGCTGCCCCAATGTGGGATCTCGGAAAGAGCGATCTCTCCAAGGGGTTCGTGTTCGTCGTTGATGACACAAGGGAAGAATCGAAATCCCATCATTGGGAGCAAATCTGCAAGGTGCATGGCAGCCTCACGCTCGGCGGCAAAACGCTGGCTTTCTCTGGCGGCGGCAACCGGGATCATTCCTTTGGCCCGCGAGACTACACCCCGATGGTGAGCAGCATGTGGGTGAATGCCTATTTCCCCAGCGGCAAGGCGCTGATGCTGATGGGCACAAGGGTCGGCCCGTTTTTCATCCAGGGCGGCTATGTTTTCCGCAACGATGGCAGCCCGCTGGAGACGGTTCGCTTCATCGAAGCCCCGGCGGGCGACGGCGATGCAACCCCCCCGGCCAGCATACCGGCTGACCCGCTAGCCGATCCGGCGCGGCGGCATTTCCGCGTCGTGGTTGCAACCGCCGCCGGCGAGGAGATTATCACCGGCGAGCTGACCCACGCGCTGTCCTCCACCAATCTCTCGCCGAATCACGAGCTGCTCGGCACCGACTTGGCTTTTCCCGGCAAAGGTTTCCAGTTCTGCGAATGTCCCACCCGCTATTCCTGGAACGGCGAGGAAGGCATGGGGCATTTTGAGCGTATCACGCAGCTCCGCTTCCTGCATGAAACCGGTACGCCATCATGATCCGCGGCAAGGATCTGCACCGCTTCATTACCTCCATCTCCACGGCGCTCGCCGGGCCGGTCATGGCCGACCTGCAATCGGATGGAACCCGCAAGTTGAACGGCACATTGCTGCTGCTGCTGGACCGTATCGCCTCAGACCTCGCCGATGGAAATGCCATTGCGGCGGAAACCCTCTCGCAATGGCGGGAATTGGAAAATGGCCTCGCGGCGGCCGGTCTGGCGGGGCCAACGCCGTCCAGCGCGCCGTCCGAACAAGTCCGTGAAACGCTGGACCGCCAAATCGCAGCCGTGCAGCACCAGCTTGGCACGCCGCAAATTTTTGATGGCCTTGTACAGCGCCTGCGCGCGAAGGATCCTGCGGCGCGGGCCTGGATCACCAAAGCGTCCAAAGCCCTGCTTGGGGTCAATCAGGCCTTCGAGGAGAGTTTTTCCGCGCAGGGCAACCGCAAAACGGAAGCCGTGGTTGATCGAACTCAAACATTGCGGGCCGGCTTGGCGGCATATCTGAAGCAGCGCTACCCCCAGCTGCCGGATGACCCCCTGGAGGAATTCGTTGTCGCCTCCGGAGGTTTCTCGAAACTTACCGCCCTTTTCACATTGCCTGAAAACGATGTCTTGCCGCGCCGGCTGGCGTTGCGGCTGGATATTCCAAACGCCATCACCCAGGCCGTGCTCAGTGACGAATACCCGATCCTGCAGCAGGTCCACCAACTCGGCCTGCCGGTGCCGCAACCTTTGTTCTTCGAGCCGGATGCAAGCCATCTCGGCGGCGCCTTCATCATCACCACCCAGATCGAGAACGCCAAGGTCGCCGGCTCGCCCTTTTATGAAGACCGCAAGAAAGGCGGCACGAATATCGGCCCTGAATTTGGCAAACAGGTCGCCCGCCTGCTAGCCGATCTGCATCGCTCCACGCTGGAAGCCGCGCCCGATCCAGCCATCGCCCATGCGCGCGATGAGATCATCGCAACCTTGAGCGCCGAGTGGCGCACGCTGGAAAAACCCGCCTTCTCCCTGGGGCTGGATCTTTGCCTGGCCTGGCTGGCCGCGAATCCCCTGCCGCAGGACCGCCCCGTCACCCTCATCCATGGCGATTTCGCGCCCCACAACGTCCTCACGCGGGATGGCGACATCGTGGCCCTGCTCGATTGGGAACTGGCCAAACGCGGTGACCCCGCTGAAGACCTGGCGCAGGTCAAGATGCTGATAACCGGCGGCATCATCGGCTGGGATGATTTCGTGGCGGCCTACATTGCCGCCGGCGGCCCGGCGGTTGCCTGCGACCCGCTGGCCATCGCCTATTACGCGATCATCGTCTTCCTGCAGCATGGCGTGAACCAGACACGACTTCGCAACAATTATCTGAACGGAACCCGCCGCGATATCGAGGCAATGATCTGTGCCAGCCATTTCCAGGATAGATTAATTCTCTACCAGTCAAAATCATTGGCCGAAGCCCTGGCGCTGGAGACCTGAACACCGCCCCGCCAACACTGAACTCCAGGAGGAATGCTGAGATGAAAGCCATTGTTTGCCACGAGTTTGGACCGCTCGACAAGCTTCGGTATGAAGATCTTCCCCGCCCGGTGCCAGGCTTTGGCGAGGTGCTGGTCGAAGTTCACGCCGTGGGCGTGAACTTCACCGATATCCTGTCCGTGGAAGGCCGCTCGCAGCTGAAGCGGCAATTCCCGATTGTTCCGGGCGTCGAAGCCGCCGGCGTGGTGCTGCAAACCGGCCCGGGCGTCACCTCGGTTAAACCAGGGCAGCGCGTGCTGGGCACATGCATTTCTGGCTCTTATGCCGAAGAGGTCATTTTCGAAGAGCATGAAGTGTACCGCATTCCCGATGCCATGGACATGCGCACCGCCGCGACCTTCTATGTCGCCTCGATGACGGCGCATTACGCCTTGCATGACAGGGCAAAGCTCCAACCCGGCGAAACACTTTTGGTGCTGGGTGCCGGCGGCGGTGCTGGCCTGGCGGCGGTGCAAATCGGCAAGGCGCTGGGCGCCAGGGTCGTCGCCGGCGCCTCCTCGGCGGAAAAGCTGGCCCTGGCGGCGCGCTTTGGCGCCGATGCCGGCGTGCATTACCCCAAAGGGCCGCTGGACCTTTCCGCGCAGAAGGAGCTGGCGGAAACATTATTCACCCACACAAAAAACATGGGCGTCGCCTCACCGGTTGATGCCAAAATCAGCTCCGTCCGTGACGCATCCGGCTATCACGTGATTTTTGATGGCGTCGGCGGCACATATGCGGAGCCCGCACTGCGCGCGCTGTCCTGGGAGGGCCGCTATCTTTCGGTGGGCTTCGCCGCCGGCGTGCCGAAAATATCGCTAGGCCCCATATTGTTCAAAAACGCGGTGGTCATGGGCATCCAACCGGCCGAGGACATAATCCGCCAACCAGGCCGCAGCCCGGAGGCGATGGAGCGGATGCTGGGCTGGTACATGCAAGGCCTGCTGCGTCCCGATATCAGCGCCGTGTTCGCGCTGAGAGATGCCGTTGAGGGCATGCGCCTGCTCGCCGAGCGCACGGCAACAGGCCGTGTCGTTCTGCTAACAGACCGGGCGGCGTGAAGCCAAACAACCATGACCCAAAAAAAGGGCGTTTCCGGCAACGGAAACGCCCTTTGGGTCTACACGGGTAAGCTGAAAATTACTTGGCGACGTACACGACGTGGTTTTGCGTGAACTCGGCAAACCCTTCAAGGCCGAGTTCCGTCCCCATGCCAGACTGCTTGGCCCCGCCAGTGGGAATATCCGGATGCACATTCAAATGCTGGTTAACCCAGACAACACCTGAATCAATCTGCATAGCCACTTCAAGCCCGCGCTCCGGGTTCGATGTCCACACCGTGCCGCCCAGCCCGTAGGTCGTATCATTGGCGCGGGCGATCACGTCATCAATGCTGGAGAAACGCAGCACCGGCAGCACCGGCCCAAACTGTTCCTCACGCACAAGGCGGGCATTATCCCCGATATCGCGAACAATGGTGGGACGGATAAAATAACCCCCGCCCTCGGGGCATACGCCGCCCGCGATAATCTTCCCATCATTCCGGGTCTCTTCAATCAGAGCCTTCACCTTTTCATACTGCGCCTTGTTCTGCAGCGGCCCCATCTGCACGCCCTGCTTCATGCCGTCCTCAACAATGGCGGCATCCGCCAAGGTCGCGAGTTCACTGCAAATCTCCTCATAGAGCGAGTCATGCACATACAGACGCTTGATCGCCAGGCAAACCTGACCGGCATTGATCATGGCGCCAGCGAAAATTTTCGGCGCCACCACTTTCGGGTCGGCATCGTCCAGCACAATGCCAACATCATTGCCGCCAAGCTCCAGCGTCACGCGCTTTAGCGTGCCCGATGCGCTTTCCATGACCTTGCGTCCGGTGGCTGTGGAGCCCGTGAAGGAAATTTTCGCGACATCCGGATGCTTCGTCAGCAGCCCGCCAAGGTCGTTCAGGTCCGTAATCATGTTGAGCACGCCAGCAGGAAGATGCGCATTGCAGATTTCGGCGAACCGCAGGCTGGAGAGCGGTGTCGTGGGCGCGGGCTTCGCCACCACGGTGTTGCCGGCGAGCAAAGCCGGCGTGATTTTGACCATCAGGATGGTCATCGGATAATTCCAGGGCGTAATCGCCGCCACCACGCCAAGCGGCGTGCGATGTTCAACGATTTTTTCCTTCTCATCTTCCTTCAGGATTTTGGAAGGAAGTTCCATGCTGCCCAGAATGCGCAGCATCGCAACCGCGCCGCCAATCTCCCCCGTCGCATCCGCCAGCGGTTTGCCCTGCTCAGTGGTCAGCAACCTGGCGAATTCATCAAGCCTCGCTTCCAGGCTGTCGGCAATGGCGAAAATTTTCGCGCGGCGTGTTTCAATCGGCAGTTTGGACCATGCGGGAAACGCATTTTTCGCCGCCTGCACGGCCGCTTCCGCCTGCGCGGCATCGGCGCGCGGGCATTGGCTGATAACCTCTCCCGTCGCCGGGTTCAGCACATCCATGCTCATCGCGCCCTGCGTCAGCTGGCCGTTGATCAATAGCCGGTAATCACTCATTTTTTTCTCCCTAAATTAATTTGGTTCAGACGAGCCAGATCTCATAATTCACATGATCAGGCGAAACCGCGCGCATGAACGCGCCAGAGGCGAAATTCAGCGGTCAAATTCCATTTCACCCACCCGTCAACGCTTGATGAATTCTATCCCCGTATCCTCGTGGACAGTCAATATGAATTATAGAATGATCGCTAATAACTTGTTCGCCCGCGCGCGCGGTTCAAGTTGGAAAATTCGCAATGCTGAATAAAATTTCAACGCGAGAAAACGAACAAATCCGAGGCGAACGGACAGCCAAGCTGCCGCATTCGGCCGCGCGAAATCTCAAGCCGCCGTCAAAATCCGGCTTGTTCGCGCAATAATCCGTGTCGTTATGAACACGAAAACAAAACGCCGGCGCTGCCCTTACAGCCGTTCAGCCGTCAGCTCGCCCATTTTCTGCATTTCGGTGTTGAGAAAAATGCCATGAGGCGAGCGGCCGACGGTGATGGTGTCATAATCACCGGTCGCGGGGTCCAGCACGGCGACCGCCTCATTGAACCGGAGCGCAACCCATATCTTGCCGTCGGGCGCAATGCCAATGTCATCCGGCCCGCCGGGAATCGGATAATCACGCTTCACCCGCAGGCTCACCGGGTCGAGCGCGGAGAGCGTGCTGCCAACCCGGTTGGAGACATAAAGGGTTGAGCGGTCGCGGGAGAGGAAGATGTTGTGCGCGCCCTCGCCCGTCGCCTGGCGGCGGGTGATGATGCCGGTATGCGGGTCAACCTCCACGATGCCGTTTTCCCCCATGATACAGACCAGAATCTTGCCATTATGCCACAGCACGCCCGCTGGCGTCTTGCCTATGGGCATGCTCCAGCGCTCGGTCATGGTGGTCAGGTCAAAGGAGACCAGCGTGTTGGATTTCTGCATGGAATGAAAGCTGAAGCGGCTGTCCGGCGAAAAATCCATATGGCTCGGAAACTTGCCGGCCTTGAAGCGTTTCACCAGCTGCAGCGTCGTCGCGTCATATATGTCCACATAATTGAGGCGCAGGGCATTCACCGCCAGGTATTTCTGGTCCGGCGTGTAGGCAAGCTGGTAAGGGTCGGCGATGCGGATATAGCCCAGCGGTGCTGCGGTCAGCGGGTCGAAGATGAACAGCGCATTGCCGCCGGCATCGGAGACATAAAGTTTCTTGCGGTCCGGCGTCAGCGCCCAGTGGCTCGGCTCGCGCAGCATCGGCAGGGTGTTGATCACCTGCTTCGTGCTCATGTCGATCACGGACACAGTCGCCTCACCAGAGTTCATCACCATGGCCAGCTGCTGCGGCGGGGTCACGCCGGGGGAGGGGGGTGGAGTGTTGTCAGCCAGGGCTTGCGCGGGAAAGAGAGCCAAAGGCAGGAGCGAGACAGCAGTGCGGCGCGTAATCATGGCGCCTGTTTAGTCTTTTCCGGCTGTGTTGCGAAGAGCGGGCCAGCCCACGGCAAGTCAGCGCAGCAATGTGGCGGGCGCGGCCCCGCCCGAAATCCGCCTGAAACACAGGCCGCGCAATGCTGGCATCGCGCTGCGCTCATAGCTGTTTTTCGGTCAGGCGCTTGAGATTATTTGCCGATGCGGCAAAGGTGGCGGGGATGATTCTCAACACATTGATCTCGGGCGAAGGCCCGCCGCTGGTGCTGCTGCATGGCTTGTTCGGCGCGGCGAAAAATCTGGGCCTGCTCTCCCGCGGCCTCAGCCCCCAGGCACGGGTGATCGCGATGGACCTGCGCAACCATGGTGATAGCCCCCACGGCGCGGCGATGGATTTCGCCACCATGGCGCAAGATGTGGCCGATACCTGCGCGGCGCTCGGTGTATCGCGCGTGCGGGTCGCCGGCCACTCCCTGGGCGGCAAAACGGCGATGATGCTGGCGCTCACCCAGCCAGACCTGGTGGAGCGCCTGGCGGTGCTGGATATCGCGCCGATCCGTTATGACCATGATTATGATGATTATGTGAAAGCGATGCAGACGATTGATCTGCACCCAGGGCTGAGCCGTGGCGAGGCCGACGCCGCGCTCGCGCGGGTGGTCAAGGCGGCGCCGCTGCGCGCGTTCCTGCTCAACAATCTCAGCCTCGGCGCCACCCCGCACTGGCGCGTGGGCCTGGATGAGATCGGCGCGGCAATGCCCAATCTGCTAACCTGG
>JAKBAQ010000140.1:5957-7542 GCA_021808985.1 Pseudomonadota bacterium | reverse complement strand
CGCGGTGGCCATCTGCCCCGGCCCCACCGCCACGCCGCTGGTCAAGGCGTTTCTCGCCGATGAGCAGGCCTGGAAGCTGCGCCGCCAGCATCTGCCGATGGGCCGTCTCGCCGAGCCGGAGGAAATAGCCAATTTGGTCGCCTTCCTCGCCTCTGATGAAGCGAGCTTCATCACCGGCTCCGCCTATGTCATCGATGGCGGGCTGACCAGCGCCTACGTGATCGACGACAACGCTTGAAAAAAACTCTTTAAAATTCAGAATAATTCATAAAAGTTTTTTGGGGCCGCCCCTTTTTTGCAAAAAAGGGGCGGAATCCTTGGGGTGCTTTTTATAAAAAGCACCCCAAACCCCGCAAAAATTTTTATACCCGAATTCCGCTCTCAGGCGACCACGCAGAACACGATGATGACGAACAGCACAGTCGGAATTTCATTGGCGATCCGGTAGAATTTTTCCGATCTCGTATTCGCGTCATTGAGAAAATCCCGCCGCCATTTTGAGAGGCTGCCATGGAACCCGCTCATCAGAAAAATCGCCGTCAGCTTGGTCCACCACCAGGCGGCGTGCCAGTCCACCGCGCCGGGTGTCAGAATCAGCAGAATGCCGAAGAAAAAAGTCGCCATCATCGCCGGATTGGTGATCTGGCGCAAAAGCCGCCGCTCCATCACCTTAAAACGCGCCGACTCAGCCGAGCCCGGCGCCACCTGGCAATGATACACATAAAGCCTGGGCAGATAAAACATCCCCGCCATCCACGCGGTGAAGGAGACCACATGGCAAGCCAGGATGATATGAAAATAAGGCGTCAGCGCGGCGATTGTCATGTCAAAACTCCAAACAAATCACTCAGGCTTTTCCAAACCCCGCGGGCCCCGGCGGCCAGGAGCCCCGCCCCGTCGCCATGCGGGGCGAAGCCGTAGCACGCCATGCCCGCGGCAACCGCGCCGGTTATGCCAAGGGCGCTGTCCTCCACCACCAGGCAGTTGCCCGGCGCGCAGCGCGCCCCGGCGGCGGCGGCCAGAAACAAATCCGGCGCCGGCTTGGCCCGCCCGCCCTTGGCGATCACGCTGGCCGCCGAATAAGCCCGCCCCTCGGTAAGGTGCGTTATCCCCGTGCGGGAGAATTTCACCGCCAGCTCCTCATCCGATGAATTGGAGGCGATGCACCAGGGAATGCCAAGCCCGTTCACCCGCTCCAGCATCTCCCGCGCGCCGGGAATCAGCCTGGAATCCGCCTCCAACGCCACCACCAGCTTTTCCGCCAGGCCAGCGCGCCAGCCCGCCGGCAGCGCCCGGCCAATCCGCGCCTCTATCATCGGCTGCATATCGCTGATCGACATGCCCAGAAAATAATCCTGCGCCTGCCGCGCGGTCATCTCCCAGCCAAGCTCTGAAATATCGCGCGCGCAAACAGCCGAGGCGATGCCCTCACTGTCGATGATCACGCCATCGCAATCAAAAATAATCAGCTCAGGCCGCATATCGGCTCCAGGGGCAGCCCGCATGCGCCGCCGCGCAGGCCCGCTTGCCCCGGTGCGAGCATAAACCCTCCCCCTGCGCCAGCGCCCGGCGCGCCAGCCCCGCC
>JAKBAQ010000140.1:0-5947 GCA_021808985.1 Pseudomonadota bacterium | reverse complement strand
ATGAAGGCCGGATCATCATTGGGCGCGGCCGCGCGGAAATAGCCCGGCACGCCGCACGCCGCCGCATGGTCGCGGTTTTCGATATCCAGCTCCACCAAGGTCTCGATATGGTCCGACACAAAGGCGATCGGGATCACCAGCACGGCCACCTTGTCCGCCCCGGCCTGCTCTATGGCCTCCACCGTGCTGGGCGAGATCCATTTCTGCGGCGTGGCGCGAGACTGGTAGCACACCACCCGCTCCACATCCTTGTCCCGCAGCCGTGCAAAAACCGCCTCAACCGACGCCTCGATTTGCGACTGATACGGATCCCCCCGCGCGATGATGGATTCCGGCAGCCCATGCGCTGAAAACAGCAGCCGCAGCCTCACCCCCGGCGCCAGGCTGGCCCTGGCCCGCGCAATGGCCTCATCCACCAGCCCGGCAATGGCCCCGGCATAGGCCGGGTCGTCAAAATAGCAGCATAAGGTGGTGGTCGGCTTCACCAGCCCCGCCCGCGCCGCCGCCTCATGCCAGTTGTTCAGTGACGAGCCGGTGGTGGTGGTGGAAAATTGCGGATAGAGCGGCAGCAACAAAATCCGCTCCGGGTCATACGCCTTCACCGCCCGCGCCGCCTCCAGCGCAAACGGGTGCCAGTAGCGCATGGCGATGAATGTCCGGCATTCCCCGCCCATCGCCTCCATCAGCGCCGCCGCCTGCGCCTCGGTAAAGCCGAGCAGAGGAGATTTGCCGCCCATCAGCGCGTAATTCCGCTCAGCCGCGCGGGCTGATGAGCGCGCGATCAGCCGCGCCAGCCAGAACCGTATGAAAATCGGCGCCCGGATGATCGCCTTGTCCGAAAACAGGTTGACCCGGAATTTCCTGATCGCCTCCGGCCGATCCGGCCCGCCGAGATTGAACAGGACAATCGCCGTCTTCATGCCGATACCCTGGCGCCCCGCACCAGCTCCATCAGCCGCGCCACGTTCCGCGGCGGCACATCCGGGGTAATGCCATGGCCGAGGTTGAAAATATGCGGAACGCCCTCAAAGCCGCGCAACAGCCGCGCAACCCCCTCCTCCATCGCCGCCCCGCCCGTCTTCAGCAGCAGCGGGTCGAGATTGCCCTGAAACACCATCCCCTCCGGGCAGGCCGCAATCGCGGCGGCGGGGTCCGTCACCGTGTCCAGGCCAACGGCGTCCACCCCGGTCCGGCGCGCATATTCCCCCAGCAGCAGCCCGCACAACCGGGGAAAGCCGATGACCTTGAGCCCCGGATTGGCGGATTTCAGCGCGGCGATGATGCGCCTGTTCGGCTCAATCACGAATTCACGGAACTGCGCCGCCGGAAAAATCCCGGCCCAGCTCTCAAAGAGCATCACGCAGTCCGCCCCCGCCTCAACCTGCCCCTGCAAATAGGCGATGGTGGCGTCAACCAGAATATCCAGCACCGCGCGCACCAGCGCCGGATTTTCATAAGCCAGCGTCCTGGTGCGCGGAAATTCACCGCCGCCCTTGCCGTCCAGCATGTAGCAGGCAACCGTCGCCGGGCCGCCGGCAAAGCCTATCAGCGCGGTCTCCTGCGGCAGGCCCGCGCGCACGCGCCGCACCGTCTCCAGCACCGGCGCATAAATGCTGGCCGCCCCGGCCGGCTGCAGCGCCCCGGCATCGCGCAACGGCGCCAGCAGCGGCCCCTCGCCCTCGGCAAACCGCAAATCCTGCCCCAGCGCCATCGGCAAAATGAGAATATCGGAGAACAAGATCGCCGCATCAAACCCATACCGGCGGATCGGCTGCAGCGTCACCTCGGCCGCCAGCTCCGGGTTCAGGCACAGCGAGATGAAATCCCCCGCCCGCCCGCGCACCTCGCGATATTCCGGCAGATAACGCCCGGCCTGGCGCATCAGCCACACCGGCGGCGGCGAGATGGCCTCACCGTTCAACACACGAAGCAGTTTCATACCCCCCGCTTAGAGCAAGATGCAGGCTTCTAAAACCCGTGGCCGCAAAAAATCGGCGCGCTGTTCGCGGGCCGCCCACCACCCCTTTTTATCTCTTTTAAGTTAAGATGAGGGAGGGGCAGTGGTACCCTGTGGATAGCGGGGCTTAACCCAATCCGGGAAAAATTCCACAAGGTTATCCACAGCAAGATACAAGCTTTAAGCTGTTGATTCTAACGTATCGGAGCAGTTTTCCCACAAGTGGGCCGAGACCCCCCGGAGAAGCATCCCCAGTTTACTCTTTCGTAACCTTATCCCCGTTTCACGGAAAATTCTCCGCGCGCCGCCAAACAATCCACGCTATCAACACCGCCATGGAAAGTTATAAACACAATATACACCTGATATCCGACGCCACCGGTGATACTTTAAGCGCGCTCGCCCGCGCAGCCGTAGCGCAATTTGATGAAAGCCAGGTAAATTATCATCGCTGGTCGTTGATTCGTTCACGATTACAGCTGCACCGCGTGCTCGAGGGCGTCCATGCCGAGCCCGGCCTGGTGCTATGCTCCCTGCTTGATAACGCCCTGCGCGAGGAGCTGGACGCCGCCTGCGCCCGCCTGGGCGTGCCCCTGCTGCATGTGCTGGACCCTTTGCTGGAGCTGCTGCAGCAGCAGTTCGGCGCCCCCGCCAAGCACAAGCCCGGCCGCCAATATGTGCTGGACGCTGATTATTTCCGCCGTATCGACGCCATGCACTACGTCATCTCCCATGATGACGGCCAGGCCCATCGCGGCATGGCGGAGGCTGATGTCGTGCTCGTCGGCGTCTCCCGCTCCTCCAAGACTCCAACCTGCTTCTATCTGGCCAACCGGGGCATCAAGGCGGCCAATATCCCGCTCGTCCCAGGCATTGAGCCGCCCGAGCTGCTGAAAGACCCGGCCTGCCCGGTCATCGGCCTCACCATAGACCCCAAATCCCTCATAGACATCCGCCGCCACCGCCTGCGCCTCATCGGCGCCGGCGCCCAGCCCGGCTTCATGCAGAGCGACAATGGCGAATATGTCGATTTTGAAGCCGTGGAGAAGGAGCTGCTCTGGGCCAGGCGCCTGTGCAACGCGCGCGGCTGGCCGACCATTGATGTCACCCGCCGCTCCATCGAGGAAACCGCCGCCACGGTGCTGAAACTGATGGACGCCTGGCACGCCCGGCACGACAAACCGGCAGTACAGCCCTAATTGAAATTATTAAAAATTTTTGCGGGGTTTGGGGCGCTTTTCATGAAAAGCTCCCCAAGATTCTGGCCCTTTTTTGCAAAAAAGGGCCAGACCCCAAAAAACTTTAAACCCGCCTCAGGCCGCCCGCTTGGCCACATCCTCGGGCGTCATCAGCACCAGCGCCTCATAATCATGCAGCAATGCCTCGGTGATCTTGCCTGGCGTGAAATGATGCTGGTTGATCTGGCGCACCGGCGTCACCTCGGCGGCCGTCCCCGCGAGGAAGACTTCCTGCGCCAGGTTCAAATCCTCCGGCGGAATATGCCGCTCGATAACCTCTATGCCCCGCGCCCTGGCCAGCGCCATCACCGTGCGGCGCGTTATGCCGTCAAGGAAGCAATCCGGAATCGGGGTATGCAGCTTGCCGTCGATCACGAGGAACATGTTCGCCCCGGTCGCCTCGCCAAGGTAGCCGTCCCAGGTGAGCATCAGCGCATCGGTGAAGCCGTTGGCCTCCGCCGCATGCTTGGAGAGCGTGCCGATCATGTAAAGCCCGGCGGCCTTTGATGCCGTCGGCGCGGTGAGCGGGTGCGGCCGCCGCCATTCGGCGATCTGCAGCGTCACCCCCTTCAGCCGGTCGGAGCCGAAGAAGTTCGGCCAGTTCCAGCAGGCGATCGCCAGATGGATCTTGGTATGCTGCGCCGAAACCGCGAGCTGCTCCGTCCCGCGCCAGGCGATCGGGCGGACATACGCATCGCTCAGCTTGTTGGCGGCCATCACCTCATAGCTCGCCTGGTTGATCTCATCGGCCGTGAACGGGATATCAAACCCCAATATCTTGCCGGAATTTATCAGCCGCTCCGTATGCGCCTGCAGCTTGAAAATATTGCCGCCATAGGCGCGCTCACCCTCGAACACGGCGGAGGCATAATGCAGCCCATGGCTCAGCACATGAATTTTCGCATCCCTCCAGGCGACGAGCTTGCCGTCCCACCAGATAAATCCATCGCGATCGTCAAAAGGGATAAGCGTCATGGTCAAAAAAACTCCGGTATGGCCGCTGCCGGGCCGGCTGGCGGGGGTGTCAGGCGCAAATCAATAAAGTAGCGTACAATTTTTAGGTTGACGCCGTTCCGCATCATCTTAGAAGTTATACGCCAGAATATTATGACAGAAACCCCTTATAGATAAGTAAGCCATACTGTCGTAATAGACGCAGGAAACCTAGCAAGATTGCGAATCTGCCATGCAAGACACACCAATTCAATCTCTCAATCCCATAAAGCGGGACATGCCGGCCAGTTCAACGCATGCGCAGCCAGGCGCTGGCCTGCTGTTTCTGCGCGAGGAGGAGCTGCGTGTCGCGCAGGACATGCTGTTCTTCGCGATGCGCGACATCACCTCCGCCCCGATGGTCATATTGTCCGAGCTGGGCTTCGGCCGGGCGCACCACCGCACCCTGCACTGGATCGGCCGCAAGCCCGGCCTCACCGTGGGTGAGCTGCTCTCATTCCTCGGCATCACCAAGCAAAGCCTCACCCGCGTGCTGGGGCCGCTCATCCGTGATGGCTACGTCGCCCAGACCGCCGGCGCGCATGACCGGCGCCAGCGCCTGCTCTCCCTCACCGAAAAAGGCCAGGCCCTGGAGCGCCGCCTGTTTGATTGCCAGCGTGACCGTTTTCTCTCCGCCTACCGCGAGGCCGGCGGCCCGGCGGTGGAAGGCTTCCGCCGCGTGCTGCGCGGCCTCACCCTCAAGCAGGGGCGTGACTATATAGACAGTCTGGACGCCCATCGCGGCCGCGGCGCCCGCTAGAGCGTGGCATGAGCGGCGACGGCGCGCATATTCTGGTCGTTGACGACGAGCCAAGGCTGCGCGGCCTGCTCAGCCGCTATCTCATCGAGCAGGGCTTCCGCGTCACCATGGCGGAGTCCGCCGCCCAGGCGCGCGACAAGCTGCGCTTCATGGATTTTGACCTGATGGTCCTGGACGTGATGATGCCCGGCGAAAGCGGCCTGGAGCTGACCGGCGGCCTGCGCGGAGAGCGCGCGCCCGACATGCCGATCCTCCTCCTCACCGCGCGTGACGCGCCGGAAGACATCATCGCCGGCTTCGAGGCCGGCGCTGACGACTATCTCGGCAAACCGTTTGACCCCAGGGTCCTGCTCGCCCGCATCCGCGCCATGCTCCGTCGCGCCCAGCCGCCCTCGCCGCCCGCCGGCCCGCTGCAGCTTGGCGACAAGGTGTTCGACGCCTCGCGCGCCGAGCTGGTCGGCCCCAGCAGCCGGGTGCGGCTCACCGGCGCCGAGCTTTCCCTGCTCATCGCCCTCGCCGCCCGCCCGCATGAAATTCTCTCCCGCGAGGCGCTGGCCGCCGCCCTGGGCCTCGATGACGTGAACGAGCGCGCCATTGACGTGCAGGTAACCAGGCTGCGCCGCAAAATAGAGCCAGACCCGCGCGAGCCCCGCTTCCTGCACACCGTGCGCGGCAAGGGCTACACGCTGAAGCCTGGTTCATGAAGCTGCGGCCAGGCGGCTTTTCGGCTGACCGGGTGCTGCGCAAATTCCTGCCCCGCACCCTGCTCGGCCGTTCGCTGCTCATCGTGCTGGTGCCGCTGGTCATGCTGCAAGGCGTCGCCCTGCTGCTGTTTTATGGCAACCATCTCGACGAGCTCTCCCGCCGCCTCGCCGGCGGCGTGGCCGGCGAGGCCGGATTCATGATCGACGAGATAGACCGCGCGCCCGACATGCGCAGCCTCATCATCCGCGAGACCGACCAGTATTTCCAGTTCAACTCGGTCTTCCTGCCCAACCA
>JAKBAQ010000139.1 GCA_021808985.1 Pseudomonadota bacterium | reverse complement strand
GGATTTGCTGAACCGCCAGCAGGTGCGGCCTGACCGGTCGGGCATGGCGCGGCTGATCGCGGGGAAGCGGGTGCTGGTGACGGGGGCGGGCGGGAGCATCGGCGCGGAGCTGGCGCGGCAGGTGGCGGGCTTCGCGCCGGCGGAAATTCTGCTGCTGGACAATGGGGAATTCGCGCTCTGGCAGATTGACCTGGAGCTGGCGGAGCTGGCCCCGGAGGTGGCGCGGCGCGCGGTGATCGGCGATGTGCGGGATGCGGCGCGGATGATGGGCTTGTGCAAAGCCTTCCGCCCGGAGCTGGTGTTCCATGCCGCGGCGCTGAAGCATGTGCCGATGGTGGAGGCGAATCCGCTGGAGGGGCTGGAGACCAATGTGCTCGGCACGCGCGCGGTGGCGGATGCCGCCGCGGCCAGCGGGGCGGGGCTGATGGTGCTGGTCTCGACCGACAAGGCGGTGAATCCGAGCTCGGTGATGGGGGCGAGCAAGCGGCTGGCGGAAATGTACTGCCAGGGGCTGAACCTGGAGGCACGGCGCGGCGGCGGCCAGCGGATGCGCTGCGTGACCGTGCGGTTTGGCAATGTGCTGGGCTCGACGGGCTCGGTTGTGCCGCTGTTCCGCCGGCAGCTGGCGCAGGGCGGGCCGTTGACGGTGACGCACCCGGAGATGCAGCGCTACTTCATGACCGTGCGGGAGGCGGTGGGGCTGGTGCTCCAGGCCTCGGTGGCGGGCAATGGCGAGACCAGGCTGCCGGGCGGCGGGATTTTCGTGCTGGATATGGGGGCGCCGGTGAAGATCGTGGATCTGGCGCGGCAGATGATCCGGCTGGCGGGACTGCGCCCGGATGTGGATGTGGCGATCCGCTATACCGGGCTGCGGCCGGGGGAGAAATTGTTCGAGGAGCTGTTCCATGGCGGCGAGCAGGCGGAGCCCACGGGCCATGAGGGGCTGCTGATGGCAAGCCCGCGCGTGAGCGATGTGCGGCTGGTGGCCGCGGCGATACGCGATGTGGAGGCCGCCTGCGTGGCGGGCGATGAGGCCGGGGCGCTGGCGGTGCTGGCGCGGATGGTGCCGGAATTCGCGCCGGCGGAGGGTCTCGCTGTTTTCAGTTCGACGAGGTAGGGTTGCGGTTATGAATGCTGATGGTTTTTCCCCGGTCCCGTTTCTTGATTTGAAGGCGCAGCAGGCGCGCATCGGCCCCGGCCTGCGGGCCAGGCTGGATGCGGTGCTGGCGCATGGGCAGTATATTCTGGGGCCGGAGGTGGGCGAGCTGGAAGCCAGGCTGGCGGCGTTTTGCGGCGCGGCGCATTGCGTGACCGTGAGCTCGGGCACCGATGCGCTGCAGATCGCGATGATGGCCGAGGGGATAGGGCGCGGCGATGCGGTGTTTCTGCCCGCCTTTACCTACACGGCCACCGCCGAGGTGCCGCTGCTGCTGGGGGCGACGCCGGTTTTCGTGGATGTTGATCCGCATACGTTCCAGATTGATCTGGCGGGGTTGCGGGCGCGGATCGCTGAGGTGCGGCGGGGTGGGGTGCTGCGGCCGCGGGCCGTGGTGGGCGTGGATTTGTTCGGGCAGCCGGCGGATTGGGAGGGGCTGCGCGCCATTGCCGCCGATGAGGGGCTTTATACGCTGGATGACTGCGCGCAGAGCTTTGGCGCGGCGCTGAAGGGCGAGCGGCTGGGCCGGGCGGCGGATGCGACGGCGACCAGCTTTTTTCCCTCCAAGCCGCTGGGCGCTTATGGCGATGGGGGCGCGCTGTTCACCGAGTCGGCGGAGCGCGCGGCGCTGTTTCGCTCGCTGCGCACGCATGGCGAGGGGACGACGCGCTATGAGGTGATGCGCATAGGCATGAACGGGCGGCTGGATACGATGCAGGCAGCGGTGCTGCTGGCCAAGCTGGAGGTGTTTGAGGGCGAGATGGCGCGGCGCGAGCAGATTGCCGGGATTTATGACAAGGCGCTGGCGGATGTGCTGAAAATTCCGGCGCGGGTGGCGCAGAGCGTGAGCGCGTGGGCGGTGTATGCGGTGCTGCTGCGCGACGAGGCGCAGCGCGAGGCGGCGAAGGCGGCGCTGGCGGCGGCGGGGATTGGGCATGCGGTGTATTATCCGCGTGCGCTGCACCAGCAGCCGGCCTATGCCGCGTGCCATGACGGCGCGCCGCTGCCGGTGGCCGAGGGGCTGGGGCGGCGGATTCTGGCGCTGCCGATTCATCCGGATTTGAGCGACGAGCAGGCCGCGCGGGTGGCGCGCGTGCTGCGCGCCGCGCTGGCCTAGGCCGGGCATGCCGCGCGGCGATCTGTTCCCCGAAATCGGGCCTTATGAGAGCGGGTATCTGCCGCTCTCGGACGGGCATGTGATGTATTGGGAGCAGGTGGGCAACCCGCTGGGCAAGCCGGTGCTGTTTCTGCATGGCGGGCCGGGTGCTGGCGCTGGAACGGTGCACCGGCGGTTTTTTGACCCCGGCGTGTGGCGGGTGATTATTTTCGACCAGCGGGGGGCGGGACGCTCCACCCCGCTGGGCGGGCTGGTGGCCAATACCACGCCGCATCTGGTGGCGGACATCGAGCGGCTGCGCAAGTTTCTGGGCATCGAGCGCTGGCTGCTGTTTGGCGGCTCATGGGGCTCGACCCTGGCGCTGGCCTATGCGCAGGCGCACCCCGAGACCGTGACCGGCGCGGTGCTGCGCGGCATCTTTCTGGGCCGGGCGGCGGAGGTGGCGTGGTTTCTGTATGGCATGGCGCGGGTGTTTCCCGAGGCGCATGCGGCGTTCGAGAAGTTTCTGCCGGAGCATGAGCGCGGGGACCTGCTGGCCGGGTATTTGCGCCGGCTGACCGACCCGGACCCGCTGGTGCACGGGCCGGCGGCGCGGAGCTGGAGCGTTTATGAGGGCTCATGCTCGACGCTGCTGCCGAGCTTCGAGGCGGTTAGCGCGTTCGCGCAGGACCGCTCGGCGCTGGGGCTGGCGCGCATTGAGGCGCATTATTTCGCCAATGATCTGTTCCTGCCCAAGGCCGGGCTGCTTGGCCATATGGACAGGCTGCGGGATATTCCCGGCGAGATCGTGCAGGGGCGCTATGATATGATCTGCCCGGCGCAGTCAGCCTTCGAGCTGCGGGCGGCATGGCCGGGGGCGCGGCTGACCATGGTGCCGGATGCCGGGCACTCGGCGCTGGAGCCGGGGGTGCGCAGTGTGCTGATCGCCGCGCTGGAGCGCTGCCGGGCGCTGGTTTAGGGCAATATCCGGGCGGGGCTCCGCCCTACAGGCGGTGGACCGCCGCGACGAACTGGCTGATGAGCGCCGGCGATTTTTGGCCTGGCGCGGTTTCAACGCCCGAGGAGACATCGGCGCCGGGGGCGTTGGTCTGGGCGATGGCGGCGGCGACGTTGGCGGGGGTGAGGCCGCCGGCGAGCAGCCAGAATTTAGGGGTCCGCCAGGTGGAGAGGAGTTGCCAGTCAGCCAGCACGGCGTTGCCGCCGGGGCGGGTGGCGCCGGGCGGGGGTTTGGCTTCGACGACGTAGCCATCGGAAATATCGTCAGGGGTTGGGAAATCATCCGCCGTGGCGACGCCGAGCGCGCGCCAGACCGGGCGGCCGAAGCGGTTGCGCAGCGCGGGGATGGCGTGCGACGAGGCGTGGACCTGCAGGATATCCAGCGGGACCTGTTGCAGGATTTCGTCAATTTCATCGAGGCCAGGATTGACGAACAGGCCGACGCGGCGCGGCCCGCCGGCATGGCGCGCGCTGAGGGCGGCGGCCTCGCCGGGGGTGACGTAGCGCGGCGAGGGCGGGTAGAAGACGAAGCCCAGATAGTCCGCCCCGGCGGTGACAGCCGCATCAAACGAGGCGGGGCTGTTGATGCCGCAGATTTTGACCTTACGGCGTGGCGTCATGATTCAGGCCGTTTTGCGCTCCCGCAGGAAGGCGAAGAATTCAACGCCTTCGCGCAGGCGGCGCTTCATCATGTCGGGGCTGCGGATCATCTCATTGAGGATGGAGAGGATCTTCGAGGGCCGGAAATAGAATTTGCGGTAGATGGTCTCGACCGAGTTGAAGATTTCCTGGTGGCTGAGATGCGGGTAGTGCAGCGGGGCGATCTGCACGCCGTGCTCGTCGATCAGCTCGGCATGTTCGATGTCGAGCCAGCCCTCCTTCACCGCCTGGTTGTAGAGGAAGGTGCCGGGATATGGGGCGGCCAGCGACACCTGGATGGTGTGCGGGTTGATCTCCTTGGCGAATTCCACCGTCTCTTTCAGGGTTTCCTGCGTCTCGCCGGGGAGGCCGACGATGAAGGTGCCGTGAATCTTGATGCCGAGCTTGTGGCAATCAGCGGTGAAGCGCTTCGCGACGTCAATGCGCATGCCCTTCTTGATGTTGTGGAGTATCTGCTGGTTGCCGCTCTCATAGCCGACGAGGAGCAGGCGCAGGCCGTTTTCCTTCAGGACTTTCAGGGTCTTGTACGGCACATTCGCCTTGGCGTTGCAGGACCAGGTGACGCCGAGCTTGCCCAGCTCGATGGCGATGGCCTCGGCGCGGGGGAGATCGTCGGTGAAGGTGTCGTCATCGAACATGAACTCCTCGACCTGGGGGAAGAGCTCTTTGGCGCGCTTGATTTCGGCGATGACGTTTTGCACCGAGCGGGTGCGGTATTTATGGCCGCCGACCGTCTGCGGCCAGAGGCAGAAGGTGCAGTGGGACTTGCAGCCGCGCCCGGTATAGATGGAGACATAGGGGTGCTTGAGGTAGCCGATGAAATAATCCTCGATGCGCAGGTGCTTGGCGTAGACCTCGGTGACGAAGGGGAGCTGGTCCATGTCGTGCAGGATCGCGCGGTCTTTGTTCTTGACCAGGGCGCCGGCGGAGTCGCGGTACATGATGCCGTCAACCTCGGCGAAGGGCTTGCCCTCGGCGATTTCCTTGATGGTGAAATCAAACTCATTGCCGGCGACAAAATCAACCGCGGCGGCGCGGGAGAGCGATTCCTCGGGCTGCACGGCCACCTTGGCGCCGACGAAGCCGATGAGCATGTTCGGGTTTTCGGCCTTGAAGGCTTCGGCCACCTTCACATCGTTGCCGAAGGAGGGGGTGGAGGTGTGGATGATCAGCAGGTCATGGGTTTTGGCGTGGGGGAGCACGTCAGCCATGGTCAGGCGCGCGGGGGGGGCGTCGATCAGCGTGGAGTCGGGCAGCAGGGCCGCGGGCTGGGCGAGCCAGGTGGGGAACCAGAAGGATTTGATCTCGCGCCGCGCCTGATAGCGTGAGCCGGCGCCACCATCAAAACCGTCAAAGGAAGGCGGTTGCAAAAACAAGGTCTTCAACATGGGTCACTCTTCTCTTTTCAGTTCGGCGGCACCTTGCCGGCATCGGCCTGCAGGATCTGGCCACGCCAGTGGACTTTGTCACCGGTGAAGCTGGCGACATAAATAACGAAGGAACAAAAATCCCGCACCAGGAAAAGCCACGCATCGCCGGCTTTGGCAAGCCCGAGGGCGGCATCGATGGCGCGCGCCGACGCATAGCGGATGCCCAGAACGGCCAGGAACAAGACCCAGGCCCAGCCGGCGCCGCCGGAGAGGAGCAGCGCGAGCAGCGCCCAGAACAGCGAGATTTGCAGCACCGAGGCGGCGTAGGGCAGCGGCACCAGGGCGCGGATGGTGCGCGCCCAGCGCAGCTCATGCCGGAAGAGGACGGCGAAGTCGTGCTCGGGGACGGTGGTGGCGGGGATGACCTGCGCCAGGGTGAGCTTGTAGCCCTTGGAGATCACCAGCCGGCCGAGCACCTGGTCGTCGGCCAGATTATCGGCCACCGCGGCCAGGCCGCCCACCTGCGCCAGCACGGTTTTGGTGAGCGCCATGGTGACGCCCAGACAATCCTGCCGGCCGAGCTTGCGGGCCAGCAGGGCGCCGGGGAGAAAGGTGTAGTTGATCTGGTTGGCGCCCATGAGGGTTGCCAGATGCGGGGTGCCGGGCAGGCCGGTATAAAGGGTGGTGACCAGGCCGACGCCCGGCTCCTGCATGGCCGCGACCACGCGGCTGAGGAAATAGGGCGGCACGTGGATGTCGGCATCCGACATCACCAATGTTTCGTACCGGGCTTCGGGGTACATGTTGATGAGGTTGGAGACCTTGCGGTTGGCGCCGTGCAGGGCGCCGTCAACCACCACGGCGACATCGCGCGCGGGGTAGCGCGCGCGGAGGGTTTGCACGATTTGCAGCACGGGGTCAGCCGGGTTCTGCACGCCGAAAACGAGCTGGAACTCGGGATAGTCAATTAAGAAAAAGGATTCCAGGGCGAGCTCGGTGAGCGGCTCGACCCCGCAGAGCGGCTTGAGGATGGAGACGGGCGGGCAGGACGAGGGCAGCGGCACCGGCGCCGCGCGGAAGCGGCGGATGAGCTGCGTGCCCAGCAGCAGCTGCGCCACGCCGACCAGCGCGCAGAGCCCGGCGATGCCGGCGAGAGTGTGCAAGCCTAGGAACCGCTGGGGGTGAGCGCGCCACCGGAGAGCGTGGTGATTTTGGCCCGCAGCGCGGCGATGAGCTTCGAGGCGTCGCCGGCGCTCACCAGACTGCTGAAGTCCGACGCGTGGACGGCGACCTGGCTGATGGTGCCGTCGAGCAGGACATCGGTGATCCGCCAGCCGGCGGGGCCGTTGGCGAGGACGTAATCAATCTCGGTGGGGTCGGAGCCGCCAGCGGGGACGATGCGGGTTTGCACGATCTTGTCCGCGCCGAGGGATTTTTCGGCGGGGAGGAGATCGAACTTGACGCCAGCGCCCGTGAACTGGCTGACATAGCTGGCGACGGTGAATTGCTCAAACAGGGCGGCAAGCTGTTGTTGCTGGGCGGCGGGCAAGGTGGACCAGGAGAAGCCGACCGAGTTTTGCGTGACCACGGGCAGGTTGTAGGTCTGCTTCACCACCTTATCGAGCGCCGCGTAGCGGGCGGCGAAGCTTTGCCCGGCGCTGGCCGCGCGCATGGTGGCCAGCAAGGCGGCGTCCAGCGCGCTCACCGGCGCCGATTCCGGGGTGGATGCCCGGGCGGCCAGCGGCGCGCCAAGCGCCAGAAGGAGGAACGCGCTGCGCAGCAGATGTTTCATGGGGCCTTTATCGCCGCTCACTGTGCCGGAATTGCGACCAGATCGTGGTGCGAGTCGACGCCGAGCGCCGCAATCGCGTGGGCCACGATGTCCGCCGTGGTGAGGCCTGCTTCGATCAGCTGCGCCGCCGGGGTGTTGTGGTC
Organism: Pseudomonadota bacterium; assembly: GCA_021808985.1. Classification (GTDB taxonomy): domain Bacteria; phylum Pseudomonadota; class Alphaproteobacteria; order Acetobacterales; family Acetobacteraceae; genus Acidocella. The sequence goes on along the minus strand of JAKBAQ010000139.1, from coordinate 373 downwards.
GATCAGGCGGTCGGGCAGCGTCATCGGGCGGAATTTCAGCCCCGAGTCGAACGCGCCGCTCCAGGCGAGGTGGTGGCCGACGGCGGCACTGAAGCCGCCGGCGGCGCCGTCCTCGATGGTGATGAGAACCTCATGATGGCGGGCGAGCTGGCTCACCAGCTCGGTATCCAGCGGCTTCATGAAGCGCGCGTCGGCGACGGTGGTGGGGAAGCCGCGGGCGGTCAGCTCATCGGCGGCGCGCAGGGCGTCGGCCAGGCGCGGGCCGAGCGCCAGGATGGCGACCTTGCCGCCCTCGCGCACGATGCGGCCCTTGCCGATTTCCCACGGCGTGCCGCGCGCGGGCAGGGCGACGCCGAGACCCTCGCCGCGCGGG
>JAKBAQ010000138.1 GCA_021808985.1 Pseudomonadota bacterium | reverse complement strand
GCTCAACCGGCTGGTGATGGGGAAAAGGTGGTATAAGTTCAATTTTCCCGATTACCTGAATTATTTCAGAAAGCGTGATATTTCCGCGCTGGCGGCGTGCTTCGGGCTGGAGGTGTCTTTTCCGTTAATGCTCTCATTGCCGACGGATGATAATTTTATTGCGATTTTAAAACCAATTATTCCGATCGAGATATATTAAGGATATTTTATAAACGCCGGAGGCGTTGAAAGCCGTGGCGGCGCGCGGGGCATTGCGCGCAGGGTATGGCGGGGATGAAAAATTGGGCTGTTGTTCGCTGGTCGACTCAACCAAAGATCAGGCAGCTTACTCAAGACACGAAGGGCCAGCGGCATTGTCACCTCTTCTCGCCATTTTTAAATCCATGTCGGCGCTGGATCATATTTTTTTCGGCATTGTCACGGCTTTTGCCTTGTCGGCGTGCCGGTTCATCAACCGGGATATTGCCGTCGTGGGGGATTTTCTGGTCCTCGCCTTTCCGCTCGGCGCATTTTTGTTCATGCTGATTCCGGTTAAGGTTTTGGCGCGGGTGAAGGGCCAGCTGCGTGGCCGGGCGGGGCTGCCGCGCATTTCAATTTAAGATTGAAATATCCTGAGACGATGCTTACGGCGCGCGGTAACATTTGCTTAAGAAAGTGGTGGATTCCGCGCCGTGGGGCTTGCAAAAAGACGGCGGCGGGTTATGTGGGACAAATGCACACAGAATTGTGGCGGCAGGCTGAAGACGGGAAGCAATGGCCCGGGCAAGCGGGCCATTATTCCCCGGCCCGCCAGGAAGGAAGAGTTTAGGGGTTAATGGACGCAGACGTCGAAACCATGGTGCGCCGCTTGCTTAGTCCGCTCATCGTATACCTGATGCGGCGCGGGCTGGGGTATATCGCGCTGCGCGATCTGCTGAAGAAAATATATGTGGAAGAGGCGCTCGGGCGCCATGGCGCCGAGGAGGCGCCGACGGACAGCGCCATAAGCCTGGTGACGGGGATTAACCGCCGTGAGGTAAAGCGGCTGCGCGATGATGCGATGCAGGCGCGCATGAGCGAGGCGCGCGACCCGATGGCCGGGGTGAACATGGCGGCGCGGGTGGTGGCGACCTGGGTTTCAGCCCCGGCGTTTTTGGATGAGAGCGGGGAGCCGCGCCATCTCGGCACGCGGGGGGCGGATGCGGAGCCGAATTTCGACTCGCTGCTGCGGGCCGCCAAGGTGGATGTGCGGGCGCGCACGGTGATTGAGGAGTTGCAGCGGGCCGGCATTGTGGAGCGTGACGATGAGGACCAGCTTTATCTGCTGCGCGGGGCCTTCACGCCGGGGACGCCGAAGGACAAGATGCTGTTTCTCGCCGCCAATGTGAGCGACCATCTGCGCAGCGGGCTGCATAATCTGGACCCTGATGAGGCGCCGTTCATTGAGCGGGCGCTGTTCCATAACGGGATAAGCGCCAGCCAGATGGAGGCGGTGCGTCCGGCGCTGACCATGATGGCGGACAGGATGCTGCGGCGGGCCAACGAGAAACTGCTGGAGAGCGGCGGCGATGCGCCGGCCACCGCTGCCGGGGAGCCGCTGAAGCGGCTGCGGCTGGGCGTGTATTATTATGAAACCGACGCTGAAAATCAGCCTTGATATGGCGGCTCTCCGGCAAACCCGCATGAGGACGTGGCGCCGCGCGGGGGTGCTTGCCCTGCTGCTGGCGGGCGCGGTGGTTTTGCCCGCACCGGCGCGCGCGCAGACCGGCGAGACCGGCGGCATTGGCGGCACCGGGATTAGCCCGGAGACAGGCGGGATTGGGGGGACCGGGATTGACGCCGGGACCGGCGGGATTGGCGGCACCGGCATAGCCCGCCCGGGCGTGGCGGTTACGGGGTATGGGCCGATTCAGGCTTTTGGCAGCGTGTTTGTGAACGGGCGTGAATATGCCATCAGCGGCCAGACGCTGGTGACGATCGACGGCGCGCCGGCCACGGTATCGGCGTTGCGGGTGGGGGAGATTGCCGATGTGCGGGGGGTTATCACCACCGCGCGGGGGGGATATGCCAGGGAGATCAGCATTGTGCATCCGATCATCGGGCCGGTGCGGGATATTGCCTTGAATGGCGCCAGCGCCACCGTGCTGGGCCAGCGCGTGGTGGCCCTGGCGGGGCAGATGCCCTTTGCCGGTATCGCCGCCGGCGCGATGGTCGCGGTTTCAGCGCTGCCCAGGCCGACCGGGGACTGGGTGGCGCAGCGCGTGAGCGTGCTGCCGCCGGGCAGGCATTTTCAGCTGGCGGCGGTTGTGAGCGCGCTGGCGCCGGGGAGGCTGACGGTGGCCGGGACCAGCATGGCCGCGCCGGCCAGCCTCATGGCTGGGCTGGCCACGGGTGAGCGGGTGCTGGTGAGCGGGAGCATGGGCCCGGATGGTTTGCGGGCCGATACCGCCCTGCCCGCCCCCGTGACGCTGGGCAAGCCGGGCGGCGTGGTTGAGGTGGGCGGCTATTTCCGCACCGATGGGCCGGGGCGGCTGGTGAGCGCGGATGGGCTGGTGGCCTCCGGCGCGCCGGCGGGGCTGCGTTTGAGCGGGCAGACCATGGTGGAAGTTCAGGGCGAGCTGACGGCCGCCGATTCCATCAGCATTGATTTGATCGACACGGAAATGTTCGACGCGGAGGACTGGACCGGGCTGACGCCGGGCGGCACGGGAGAGGCGGCGGTTGCCACGCCGCAGCCCGCCGCGGAAGCGCCGGAGAATGTGCAAAAGCCGGACGCGGATGCCCAGCCGGGGGTGCAGAAGCCGGATGCGGCCGATGTGAACAGGGCGCCGGAGACGACCCCAGAGCACACCGTGCCGGAGGTTGAGGCGCCTGAGATTGAGGCACCGGATATCGAGGCGCCTGAGGTTGAGAGTCCGTCCAAGGATTGAAGAGGCTTACCCGGCATGCGGGCGGGACTGGGGTTTTTGTTGGCTTAGAGCCTGTTTTAAGCGTTTGCTCTTATAACAAACTGAAATTATTGAAAATTTTTGCGGGGTTTGGGGAGCTTTTTATAAAAAGCTCCCCAAGATTCTGGCCCTTTTTTGCAAAAAAGGGCCAGACCCCAAAAAACTTTTGAGAATTATCCTTAATGTTTTTGCAGAGACGGTTAAAACAATCTCTGATAATTCAGAGCCGGATGACATGAGATGGAATCGCCGCGCGATTGCATCTCATGTCTGAATCCGGCTCTAACGTGTCGGCTTTGGCGGGTTGACTGAATAATCGTAAAAGCCGCGGCCGGATTTGCGACCGTACCAGCCGGCTTCGACGTATTTGATCAGCAGTGGCGCGGGGCGGTATTTATCCTCGCCCAGGCCGGCATGGAGCACGCGCATGACCTCCAGCAGCGTATCGAGGCCGACGAAATCCGCCAGTTCGAGCGGGCCCATGGGGTGGTTGGCGCCGAGTTTCATGCCCGCGTCAATGGAGGTGACGGTGCCGACACCTTCAGCGAGCGCGAAAATGGCCTCGTTCATCATGGGGCAGAGGATGCGGTTGACGATGAAGCCGGGGGCATCGACCGCCGGGACGACGGTTTTGCCGAGCTTTTCAGCCAGCGCGCAGATGGTGCTGTAGGTTGCATCGGAGGTGGCCATGCCACGGATGATTTCCACCAGCTTCATCATCGGCACCGGGTTGAAGAAGTGCATGCCGACGAATTTATCAGCCCGGCCGGTGGTGCTGGCGAGCTTGGTGATGGAAATGGAGGAGGTGTTGGAGGCGATGATGGTGTCTGCCCCGATGACGGGGACGAGCGCCTTGTAGATGCTCTCCTTGATCTCCTCGCGCTCGGGCGCGGCTTCGATGACGACCTGGGCGTTGGCCAGGGCGGTGTAGCTGGTGGCGGTGACGAGGCGGCTCAGCGCCTCGTCTTTCGCTTGCGCGGTGAGGCTGCCCTTGGCCACCTGGCGTTCCATGTTCTTGGTCATGGTCGCCAGGGCCTTGGGCAGGGCCGCTTCAAACGAGTCCACAAGTATCACGTTGCAACCGGCGAGCAGGGACGCATGGGCAATGCCGTTGCCCATGAGGCCGGCGCCAATGACGCCAACGTGGGTTATGCTCATAGCGCTTTTTCGAGCTCCGGCAGGATGGCGAAGAGATCGCCGACGAGGCCGTAATCAGCCACCTGGAAGATCGGGGCGTCTTCATCCTTGTTGATGGCGACGATGACCTTGGAGTCCTTCATGCCGGCGAGGTGCTGGATGGCGCCGGAGATGCCGACGGCGATGTAGAGGTCGGGCGCGACGATTTTGCCGGTCTGGCCGACCTGATAGTCGTTGGGGACGAAGCCGGCATCCACCGCCGCGCGCGAGGCGCCGACGGCGGCGCCCAGCTTGTCGGCCACGGGGTCCAGCAGTTTGGTGAAGTTCTCGCCGTTTTGCATGCCGCGGCCGCCGGAGACGATGATCTTCGCCGCGGTGAGCTCGGGACGCTCGCTCTTGGACAGCTCCGAGGAGAGGTATTTGGACTGCGGGGCGAGAGCGGTGACGGCCAGGGTCTCGATCCCGGCGGAACCGCCGGTGGGGGCCACGGGGTCGAAGCTGGAGGCGCGCACGGTGATGACCTTCTTGGAGTCAGACGATTTGACCGTGGCGAGGGCGTTGCCGGCATAGATGGGGCGGATGAAGGTGTCAGCGTCGACCACGCCGGAGATGTCGCTGATGGGCTGCACGTCGAGCAGGGCGGCGACGCGGGGCAGCACGTTTTTGCCGGCGGCGGTGGCGGCCCACATGATGTGCGAATAATTGCCGGCGAGCGAGACGATGAGGGCGGCCAGCGGCTCGGCCAGGCCGTGGGTGAGGGAGGCGTCGTCAGCCACCAGAACCTTGGCGACGCTGGCGATATTGGCGGCCTCGGCGGGGGCGTTGCCGACGCCGGCACCCGCGATCAGCACATGGACTTCACCCAGCAGCGCCGCCGCGGCGATGGCCGAACGGGAGGGTTGCTTGATGCCTTGGGCATCAAAGTCAAGGACAACAAGTGAGGTCATGATCAGATCACCTTCGCTTCATTACGGAGTTTGTCGATAAGGGTGGCGACATCGGCCACCTTGATGCCGGCCTTGCGCACGGGCGGCTCGTTGACGCTGAGCGTGGTCAGGCGGGGGGCCGGGTCAACGCCCAGGTCTTCCGGCTTCATCACGTCAATGGTCTTCTTGCGGGCCTTCATGATGTTGGGCAGCGAGGCGTAGCGCGGCTCGTTCAGGCGCAGGTCAGCGGTGATGACGGCGGGCATGGTGAGGGCCACGGTCTCCAGGCCGCCATCAACCTCGCGGGTGACGGTGGCGGTGCCATCGGCGATTTCAACCTTGCTGGCGAAGGTGCCCTGGGGCCAGCCGAGCAGGGCGGCGAGCATCTGGCCGGTGGCGTTCATGTCGTCGTCGATCGCCTGCTTGCCGAGGATGACCAGTTCCGCGCCTTCCTTGACGGCGAGGGCCTTGAGCATCTTGGCGACGGCCAGAGGCTCGAGCGCGACGTCGGTTTCAACCAGGATGCCGCGGTCAGCCCCCATGGCCAGGGCGGTGCGGATGGTTTCCTGCGCCTGGGTGACGCCAAGGGAGACCGCCACGATCTCGGTGGCGATGCCTTTTTCCTTCAGGCGGACGGCTTCCTCGACGGCGATTTCATCAAACGGGTTCATCGACATTTTAACGCCGGCGGTCTCAACGGCCGTATGGTCGGACTTGACCCGGACCTTGACGTTGTAATCGACCACTCGTTTCACGGCGACCAGCAGTTTCATGGTTCTATTCTCTACCTCGGTTATGGCGCCCTTGGAGGGCGCGTCACTGATATTGTATGTTCGTGCGCGTGGAAAGTACTCTAGCTCACAATCTTTAGTCTAGGGTTTGAGGCGGTGCAGGCGGAAAATAGCCTCCTCAATGTCCGGCAATGCGGCGCAATAGCTCATTCTGAAGAAGTTTTTCCCTCTTTCGGCGTCAAAATCGTAACCGGGTGTAACGGCAATATTGGCTTCGTCAAGCAGCCGGAGGCAGAAGGCGCTGCTGTCAGCCGCGTGGCTTGAACAGTCAACATAGAGGTAGAAGGCGCCGTCGGGCGGGGAGATTTTGGTGAAACCGGCGCTCTCCAGGCCGGTGAGCAGCAGGTGGCGGGCGGTGGCGTAGCGGGCGCGGTTGGCTTCCAGCTCCTCGGTGCAGGCGAAGGCGGCCTCGGCGGCAAGCTGCGAGAAGTGGGAGGGGGAGACGAAGAAATTGGCCGCCAGACGCTCCACCGGGCGGACCAGCTCCTCGGGGCAGACCATCCAGCCGACGCGCCAGCCGGTCATCGAGAAGTATTTGGAGAAGGAGTTGATGACGATGGCGCTGGGGGAAAACTGGGCGGCGGTGGCGATGGGCTTGCCGTAGGTGAGGCCGTGATAGATTTCATCAGAGAGCAGGCGGATGCCGTTGGCGTGGCAATACCGCGCCAGGGCGGCGAGATCGGCCGGGGAGAGCATGGAGCCGGTGGGGTTGGCGGGGCTGGCGAGAATCAGGCCGTCGGGCTTGCGGGGCAGCGCCGCCAGCATGGCGGGGGTGGGCTGGAAGCCGGTTTCGAGCCCGCAGGGGAGGATGAGCGGCTTTAAGCCCAGCGCGGTGGCGATGTTGACATAGGGAGGGTAGTAGGGCGCGGCCAGGGCGATGGTGTCACCATGGTCAAACGCGGCCAGGAAGGCCAGCGGAAACGCGCCCGAGGCGCCGAAGGTGACCGCGATGCGGGCCGGGGAGATGGGGAGGCCGTACCAGTCCTGAATGTGGGCGGCGATGCGCGCGCGCAGGGAGGGCAGGCCCAGGGCCTCGGTGTAGCCCAGCGTGGCGCCGGTGCGCAGCGCCGCCTCGGCCGCCAGACGCGCGCCCAGCGGCAGGCCGGTGCCGGGCTGGCCGGCCTCCAGGCGGAGAATCCTGGGGTCAGCGGGCTGGAGGCGGTGCGCGCGGGCGTTGGCCTTGGCGATGACGTCCATGACCTGGAAAGGTGGAACCGTGCGGCCCATACCGATTTTCATGTGCCGATTTTCATGTGCCAGTTTTCATGGGCGCGGGGCGCCCTGCCCGCTTAGAGCGTGATTGCCTTGGGTCAATCCTGCGATCAGTTTCATTGGTTTGGGTCGAAGCTGCCAATTCGCTCCAAACCAACAATGATCTAGCGGCCACCGATGGCCAGGCCCTGGCCGGACGGATCGGCGGTGGCGGTGCAGGTGGCCTCGCCGCCGGGGACGCCGCCGGGGCAAGAAATGGCGTTGGCGCGCGAGATGGCGCCCCGGCCGGTGCCGGTGGCGGTGGCGCGGAAGGTGCCGCCGGCGGTGTAGGTGATGCTGGCGGCGAGCGGCGCGGGCTGGCCGGCGCGCGGCGGGGCGGCGAGCAGGACGCCGGTGCCGGGCGCGATGCGGCCATTGCCGAACAGGTTGTTCATGGTGACGGCGCAGCTTACCACGCCGCCGTTTTTATCCAGCGCGGAGAAGCTGGCGGTGGCGGGCTGCACGCTGCCGGGAGCGGGGACAGGCAGGGACGCGGTGGTGAGGTTGCCGCTGGTGCTGATGAGGGGGGCGGTGAATTGGGGGAGGTTGGCGGCGAGGTCCGCCGCGAGGAGCCCGGCGCCGGCCTGATCAGCCGCGTC
>JAKBAQ010000137.1 GCA_021808985.1 Pseudomonadota bacterium | reverse complement strand
GGCGGCGTTGCGGACCTCCACCTGCACCACCGCCTGGGAGGCGACGGCCATGAGCCGGGGGATGACCACCAGCAGGCCGTTGGAGATTTTCATCATCCGGGTTTCAGCCGCCGAGCGGTTCTGGCCAATGATGGGGATGAGCATGGCCGAGCCGACCAGGGCCTCGCGCATATCCGCCACCTTGCCGCGAAAATTGGCGATGGCGCCGCGAAATGCCTGGACCTCGGCGGCGTCCGCGGGGTCGTTGGTCTGCACGGCGTGCTGGCGCTTGGCTTCCAGCTCGGCCTGGGCGCGGTCCAGCGCGAGCTGCCCGGCGGCGATTTCCAGCTTCAGCCCGTGCAGAGACTGGCGGATGGCCAGGGCCTGCTGGTCCAGCAGGGTGATGATGACGGCAAGATCAGCCTTGGTCTTGCGCGCCTTGGCCTGCTGGTCGTCCATCAGGGTGAGGAATTTCTTGCGGTTTTCGGCAAAGCCCTTGAAGGCGGTGTTGGCGTCGGCGAGCGCGCCGAGCAGCTTGCCGACCAGCCCCTTGCGCGCGCCGGACTGGGCCTGGGATTCGGCCTGCAAATCCTGGATGCGCAGGATTTTGATGCCCTCGATCACCGAGGCGGCGATGCGCCCGGCCTCGCCGGCATCGCCCAGGCGCACCCCGGTGAGAAGCTGGCGGGAGGCGGCGGCGATTTCAGCCAGCACGCCCTCGCCATGGGCGAGGAGGGTGGTGGTTTGGGAAAAATCTATCTTCGCCGCCGAGGCGGTGGCGGCGGCAAGGTCTTCGGGTGAAAGGTTGGCGACTTCCACCAGCCGCTCGGGCGCGGGTTCGGGCGCGAGGACGGGGTTGGCGGCGGCGGGTGTGAGCGCCTGCGCGGGGGTTGGGGCTGGCGGGTCCAGATTATCAAACACGGAAAGGTCGAGCGGGGCGGCGGAAATCGTCTGAGACATGCGGAACTCCGGCGGATGGCGGTAGCCTAGCTTAAGGCGGCGGGGCTGGGCAACCGCACAAAAAAAGGGCGGCACCTCGCGGCGCCGCCCCTGGTTTTCAGGCCTGGAGGATCAGTATTCCTCGTCCGCCACGTAGGAGCCGATGCGCTGCACCAGATCCGGGTTCCGCTTGGCCAGGATGGCGCCGTAGATGACCGAGAAGACCAGCAGGGCCAGGGACAGCGCGGGATAGAGGTTGAACGGATAGGGCTGGCCGGGCTGCACCAGGCCCCAGAGCGGGAAGAGCATGGCGCCCGTGCCCAGCAAGGGGAGGATGAGGTGCTTGACGGCCGAGAAATCCTCGCGGTGGTAACGCAGCATGTAAACCGGGAGGGCGAGGTTGGTGAGCAGGTACGTCACGATCACCGGGATGGTGCCGAGGGTGCCAGTGTCGCCGAAGAGGGTGACAGGGTCGATCTTGTAGGCATAGCCGAAGATCAGCACGATCAGCAGGGCGACGATGATGTAGGTCCACATCGCCGTGTGCGGGGTTTTGTGCTGCGGGTGGATTTTGCCGAAGAAGGTGGGCAGCAGCCCCTCACGCGAGGAGTTGAACAGGATGCGCGCCTGCGCATTGGTCAGACCGATGAGCGAGGAGAAGATACTGGTCACGCCGGCGATGTAGGCGACGATGAGCAGCCCGGCGGCGGAAGCCTTGAAGGCATCGACGAAGGGGATGGTGGAGGCGCCGATCGCGGTGGCGTTGTTCTTGAAGGCGTTCTCGGTCGCGAAGGCGAGGAACATGTACAGAACGCCGATGGCCAGCGTGCCGGTGATGAGCGCGCGCGGCACGTTGCGGCGGGGGTTGGTGGTCTCCTCAGCCAGCATGGCGGAGTTTTCCCAGCCGATGAAGAGGTAGATGGCCAGCGGGAAGCCGAGGCCGATGCCTTTCCAGCCGCCGGTGATGCTGGAGAACATCAGAGGCTGCCAGGACAGGGTGGCGCGGTTGACCCAGAGCATGATGACCGCGCCGATGAGCAGCAGGATCAGCTCAAAATAGAAGAAGATCGCCGCCCAGGTGGTGGACAGGCTGATGCCGCGCGAGACGAGCAGGCCGACAATGCCGGTGACGATGATGCTGAGCACCTGCCAGGGGATGTTGACGCCCAGGAAGAGCTGCAGCGTGCTGGAAGCCCAGCCGCCAGCGATGACGACGACCGAGGACGCCGCGATGCAGTAGCCGACCACCACGAAAATGGAGGCGGCGGCGCCGGCGAAGGGGCCGAAGGACATGCCGATGAAGGTGACGAAGGAGCCGGTGCTGGGGCGGTATTTGGAGAATTCCGCCAGCGTGTTGGTGAGGAAGAGAATGACCACCATGGCGGTGAGGATGGTGAGCGGGGCGCCGACGCCGGCGCCGGAGACAATGACGCCAAAGCCGAAAAAGAAGCTCATGGCCGGGGCGATGTTCGCCAATGTGGAGGCGATGATCTGGGACAGTCCCAGACTATCCTTGGCGAGACGATGCCCGTCCCGTGCTGGTGCGCTCATGGTGTTTTTGCTCCCTGACTTATGTGATGGGTGTGATCGCGGGGCGAGCTTTGATCTTACGTGAAGATTCGTCAACCTCTTTGACCCCTGACCCGGGTCTGGCCGCCCGGTTGCGCCCGCCGTGGCGGGGAAAAGACCTTGAATGGATGTTGGTTTTGTTCTGTTTCGGGACAGTCTTCACGCTTCTGCGATAAGCCGCCCGCTCTCCTGCACGCCCAGGGCCTGGAGGGTTTTCAGCGCCGCGTTGAGGCCACGGTTGAGCTGCTGGGCGCGGCGGTTGGCGCCGGCGGAGCGTTTGGCGAAGCGGGCCAGGGCAAAGCGCAGCGCCTCGGCCAGGCCGGCGGCGTCTTCCTCCTCGATCTGGCGCAGCTGGGCGGCGGCGGCGGCCAGGTTGCAGGCGCCAAGCTGGCCCATGGCGCCCGCGATCTCAGCGAAGGCCGGAGAGGCGGATTTGAGCGCCATTTCCACCACCGCGGCGGCGGTGGAAATTTCGTTCGGCTTGCCGGTGAGCATCAGGGCATCAAGGGTTTGCAGCTTCTGGGAGAGGTCTTCCACCAAATCCAGCCCCTGTTGCAGGATACTGGCGACGGGAAGGGGCCTTCCGCCATGCGGAAGGGGACGGAACTGCCCGGCAATGCTCATTATTTTGATTCTTTCAACACCGTTGCGATGGCCTGGGCGAGCTTCTCGGGCGAAACATTATAGGCGCCGGATTGCAGGGCGCCGCGCAGCTGGGCCACGGCGGCATGGTTGATGCCGCTCGCGGCGCGGGCGGCGCCGAGCAGCTGCGTGCTGGTTTGCGCCGCGGCACTCAGGGTTACGGAGTCAGTCTGCGCGGGGGGGGTGGCGCTGGCGGCGGGCGGCGCGGGCGAAGACGCGGCCTGGGGGGCCGTGGTTTCAACCGGCAGGGAGGGTTGGGAAAGGGGGGGGATGGTATTGGTCATGCGGCTGCCGCGCTTTCAGATGATTTGATCATGTCTTGGTCAAGGAGGGCCAGGGCGGTCTCGAAATCGTCCAGCGCCGAGAGGCTGTTCTCGGCATTGGCCCGGAAGAGGGTATAGCGCAGGGCGGTGTAGATCGTCATCAGGGCGGGGCCGAGGGTGGCGGATGGCTCGGTGGCGAGGATGCCGGACATGATATCGAGCAGCTGGTCGGCGCGCAGGATCATCTCCGCCTTGGTTTGAATGTCGCCGGCCTCGATCGCCGCCTTGGCGCGCCGGCCGTAAAAGCGCAGGCCGCGCCAGCCCTGGCGCAGCCAGGAGAGGTTCGCCTCGCCGTCAAACATGCCGGTGCGGTAGCCTGTGGTTGTGCCCATGCTCATGGTTGATCAGTCCTAACCGCTGCTGGTGGAGGAGGTGCTGGTGAAGATGCTGAGATAGGCCTGGGAGATGGAGGCCGAATTGGAGGCGTTGATCGCGGAGGTGTATTCCTGGACCAGAAGCTGCAGCTGGGCGTTGTTCTGCTTGGTGGTCTGGGTGATCTGACTGTCAATGTTCGTGATGGTGGCCTGCAGGGCGCTGGTCTGGGAGCCGATATTGCCGGTGGATTTGCTGGAGGCGGCGCTGCCCGAGCCGCCGATGGCGCCGGTGGTGATACTGTCCAGGGCTTTGTAGATCTGGCTGATGAGGGTCTGCACGGCGGTGGGGTTTTTGGTGTAGGCGGAGGAAAAGCTCGTGCTGTTGAAGGAGACCGCGCCGGCGCTGCTCACCGTGAGGCCGATGGCGTTGGCGCTGACGCCGCTGGCCGCCGCGCCGCTGACCGTGTTGAGAAGCTGGCTGCTGAGATTGGTGGCGGTGAAATTGCCGAGCAGCGGGCCGGATTTGGCGGCGCTGGCCGAGGAGGTGCCGGCCGAGCTTGGCGGCACGTATTTGGTCTCCTTGGCGATGGCGGAAAGCGCGGCGTTGAGGCTGGTGGCGACGGAGGAGACGGCGGTGGAGAGAGACGTGGGCGAGGAGCTGACCGTGAGCGTGGCGGCGCCGGAGCCGACCAGGGAAATGCTGAGGCCAGAGACCGCGCTGCTGAGCGTGTTGGTCTTGCTGGTGACGGGCACGCCATTGAGGGAGAGTTTGGCGTCGCTCGCGGTTTGGGCCAGGGTCTCGGTGCCGGCGGTAGCGGAACTGTAGGAAAACTGGGCCAGGGCGCCGGTGCCCGCGACGGAGAAAGCCTGCGAGCTGCCGGTGGCGCTGCTTTGCAGCACCAGCCGCGCCCCCGCGGCCGTGCCGACGACGCTGGCCTGCACGCCGCCCGCCACCTTGTTGATGGCGGCGGCGACGCCGTTGAGGGTGAGGCTGCCGGAGCCGACGGAGACTTTCTCGGTCTTGCCGTTTTTGAGGGTGAAGTTGAGCGAGCCGGCACCCCCGGTGAGCGAAGCCGCGCCGGAGCCGAGCAGGGAGGAGTAGATCTCCTGGGTTTTGGCCAGGGTGACGCCGGTGAGGCTATATGTGCCGGGGGCGGCGGTGTTGCTGGCGGTGGCGGTGGCCACGCTGGTGCCGGTGCTGGCGGCCGAGCGGCTGTTGATGGTGGCGGCGCTCTTTATGCCGGCGAGGGATTTGGCGAGGGTGGACATGGCCCCGCTGATGGTGCCCCAGGCGGAGATGGTGGCTTTGTCAGAAGTGACCTGGGTTTGCATGGCCGTGATGGGGGCCTGCAAGCGCGACTGCACCTGTGCGATCTGACTGGAAACCTGACTGGAGCCGAGACTGCTGACGGTGGTCATGGCGCATTCCTGATATCATGGCCAATGTTGCGGGAAAGGCGCGGGCCGGAGCGCTTGGCCCCGGCCCGCCGGTTGCAGGCTTACGGCAGCAGGGAGAGATAGGACTGCTGCAGCTGGGTGGAGGATTTGAGCGCCGCAACGCCGGCCTGCGCCTGGATCTGCGCCTGGGTCAGCTGGTTGCTGACGGCGGGGATGTTGGCATCCTGCACCACGCCGAGGGCGGTGGTGACATTCTGGCTGGTGGTGTTGAGGTTGTTGATGTTGGCGGTCATCGCCTGCTGGGTGGCGCCAAGCTGGCCGCCCTGGTTGTTGAGCGCCGCCAGCGCGTATTTCACCACGTTGATCGCCTGGTTGGCGCCCGAGGTGGTGCTGACATTGATGGCGGAGAGGGAATCGAGCGTGGAGCTGGATTTGACGCCGATGGCCGCACCGCCGGTGACGGAGAAGGCGCCGCTGGATTGCAGCTGGGTCTGGCCCTGGATCAGCGCGTTCTTGTTGGTGGAGCTGAAGGTGGCAACCGTGCCGCCAACCGACTTGAGGCTGCCCGACGCGCCGGCGCCGGTGTAGTTCAGGATCATGTTCTGGCCGGCGGTCTGGGAGAGAACCACGTTGCCCGCCTTGTTCAGCGAGGCGGTGATGCCGCTGGTGGAGGTGCCGCCATTGATCTGGGAAACCAGGGCGGCGGCGCTGGAGGCGGCGATGTTCTGCGCCGTGCCGATGGTGCCGGTGAGGCCGCTGCCCGCCTGGATGGAGAAGTTGAGCGACTTGCCCGCCACGAAGGTTGCCGAAAGCACGACCGAGTTGGTGGCCTGCGCCTGCACGCCGGTGGTGCCGGAGAGGTTGTTGACCGCGGTGGCGATGCTGGCGGCGGATTCACCGGTGGTGGAGGTGATGGAGGCGCTGCCGCCATTATTGCCGATGATCTTGGCCGTGCCGGCGGTGTAGGCGCCGGCGGCGGCCGGGCCGGTGGCGGCCGTGGTCATCTGGCCGCTGCCCGCCGCGGCGCTGCCCGATTTGAAGACGGCGGCGGAGGCGACAGAGGCGTTCATGCCGATGGCGCTCGCGGTCATCTTGCTGATGGAGAGGCTCTGGGTCTGGCCCTCATTGGCGCCGACCTGGAACTGCACGCCGGAGAAAGTGCCGTTGAGCAGGCTGATATTGTTGAACTGGGTCTGGTTGGCGATGGTGGAAACCTGGCCGGTGAGCTGGCCGACGAGGTTTTGCAGCGACTGGGATTCAGACGAGGTCTGCGTGCCGTTGGCGGCCTGCACGGCGATGGAGTTGAGCTGCTGGGTGATGCCGATCTGCTGCGAAATGGCGCCCTGGGCGGTTTGCAGCAGCGAGACGCCCTGGTTGGCGTTGGAGATCGCCTGGGTGATGCCGTTCAGCTGCGAGGTGAAGCCCTGGGCGGTGATGTAGCCGGCCGGATTGTTCGAGGGTGAGCTGATCGACAGACCGCTGGAAAGCTGGGTCTGCAGGTTGTTGGTGTTTGCTGAGGTGGCGGAGATAGAGTTGAGCGCCTGGAGCGCCCCGGTGTTCGTCATGATAGAACCTACGGCCGACATATTGAAAACTCCTTGGGTTGCGGTTGCCGTACCCATTTATTCGGGGGCGGGAGGAGAAGTTTTCCTGGGCTTGCAACTTTAAGTTCATTGGCGGGCGAAATATTCATGCTCATGGCTGGAGCTGGAGCACCGGGCCGGCGGCGGTGATCTGGGCGGAGAAGCGGCGGCCGCTGGAGGGGTTGGTGAAGAGGATGGTGTCGCCGATGCGCCCGGTCTCGGTGGCGACGGCGTCCAGCGAGAGGGTGACGCCGCCGCTGATGACCTGGACCGAGACGGTCTGCCCGGATTTGACGATGACCGGCGCGGCGATATCGGCCGGGTTGAGGATGCCGCCCGCCTGCACCGACATGACGGCGCTGGCGCCGAGGAGCTGGGCGGGGTCGTAATAGACCTGGCGACCGGCATAAAGGGAGACCGGCTCGCGGGCGAGGGTGAGGTCTGCCCGGCCCAGCGTTTGCCCGGCGGCGATGGGGCGCGCGGCGATGACCACGTTCTCGCTCTGCGCCACGGTGACGGTGACATAAAGCGTCCAGGCCGGGGCGGCGCAGTGGGCGGCGGCCTGCTCATACGGGGCGGCGCCGCTGATGCTGACGCTGAGCGGGACGGCGCAGGACTGCATGTAGCGCGCGCCCGCCACCGGGCCGAGGCTGAGGCTGGCGCCCGGCGGGGCGATGGCCTGGGCCGCCTGGGTGATGGCCAGCGCCACCGCCCGCGCGCTTTGCGGCGCGGCGGCGGCGGGCGAGGCCAGCGCCAGCGCGGCCAAAATGGCGGGCAGGCGCCTCATTCAGCCGCGCTCGCGAAGGCCGGATGGGGCAGCCCGGCCCAGGGCGGCGGCGCGGCTTCGGTGGAGGGCAGCGCCAGGGCGGCGGCGCGCGCGGCCTGGCC
>JAKBAQ010000136.1 GCA_021808985.1 Pseudomonadota bacterium | reverse complement strand
GCCAGGGCACCACCGTCATGGCGACGAAGAAGGAGAAGACCATGGCCGCCGAGGCGACCGCGGGGATGGGCGCCATGTAGGGGCCCATGAGGCCGCTGACGAAGAGCATGGGCAGCAGCGCCATGACCACCGTGAGCGTGGCGAAGATGGTGGGGTTGCCGACCTCGGCCACCGCCTCGATGGCGGCTTGCAGGCGGGGGCGGCCGTCATGCATTTCCCAGTGGCGGGTGACGTTCTCGATGACGACGATGGCGTCGTCGACCAGGATGCCGATGGAGAAGATGAGCGCGAAGAGGCTGACGCGGTTGATGGTGTAGCCCATCATCTCGGCGGCGAAGATGGCGAGCAGGATGGTGGTGGGGATGACCACGGCGGTGACCGCGGCCTCGCGCCAGCCCAGGGTGAAGCCGATGAGCAGCACGATGGAGATGGTGGCGAGCGCCAGGTGGAAGAGCAGCTCATTGGCTTTTTGCGTCGCGGTCTGGCCGTAGTCGCGGGTGACCTGGACGTTGATGTCGCTGGGGATGAGCTGGCCGCGCAGGGTTTTGACCTGCGCCATGATGGCCTTGGCCACCGTGACGGCGTTGGCGCCGCTGACCTTGGCGATGGCGAGTGTGACGGCGGGGGCCTGGGTCCAGCCGGTTTTGCCGCGGTTGAGCGCCCAGACCTGCTGCTCCAGCGGTTTGGGGCCGAAGACGACTTTGGCCACGTCGCGCACATAGACGGGGCGGTTGTCGCGCGTGGTGACCAGCAGCAGGCCGATATCCGGCACGCCGGAGAGGGTTTGGCCGACATCGACGCCCTCCATCTGGCCGTTATCGCGGATGGCGCCGGGGCTGAAGGTCTGGTTGGCCTCCTGCACGCGGGCCACGAGCTGCTGCAGGGTGACGCCGTAGAGCATCAACTTTTCCGGGTCGGGCTCGATGCGGATCTGCTCGGGGTCTTCGCCGGCGATGTAGGTGAGGCCGACGCTGGGGATTTTGATCAGCTCGCCCTGGAGCTTCTGGGCCAGCTGGGTCAGCCCGGCTTCGTCCCAATGGTTGGCGGCGTAGGGTTTGGGGCTGAGGGTGAGGGTGACGATGGCGACATCGTCAATGCCACGGCCGACCACCAGGGGCTCGGGGATGCCGATGGGGATGCGGTCGAGATTGGCGCGGATTTTGTCGTTGACGCGCAGGACCGCGTTGTCCTCGTTGGTGCCGACGACGAAGCGGGCGGTGACGGTGACGTGGTTGTCAACGCTCGTGCTGTAGATGTGCTCAACGCCGGGGATGGCGCGCAGGATGGTCTCCAGCGGCTTGGTGACAAGCTCGACCGCGTCGCCGGCCTTCAGGCCGTTGGTGTTGACGATCACATCGACCATCGGGACGTGGATTTGCGGGTCTTCCTCGCGCGGGATGGTGACGAGCGCGATCATCCCGGCCATGAGGGCGGCGATGAGCAGCAGCGGCGAGAGGGGCGAGCGGATGAAGCGCTTGGTGAGCGCGCCGGAAATGCCGAGATTCATGGCGCGGCCGGGGCGATGAGGACGTTGCCGGGCCGCAGGCCGGAGAGGATTTCGACGCCGTTGGGCATGGCGGGGCTGGGTGCCGGCGCGCCGGGCTGCACGGGCACGGCGGTGGGGTTGCCGCCGGGGGTTTGCAGGTCGACATAGTCAAGCCCGAAGCGGGATTCGATGAAGGAGGACGGAATGACCAGGCCGGGGCGCTGGCCGGCGGAGATCCAGACCTGGATGCGCTGGCCGACGAAATAATCGCCAAGGCCGGGGGCGGTGGCGTCGGCCTGGATGTCGCCGTTCTGGATCTGCGGATAGACCAGGGTGATTGTGCCGAATGTGGGGGTGGCGGTGCCATTGTCGATACGGACGGGGTCGCCCACATGCATGATTCTGGCGTGGTATTCGGGCACTTCCAGGCGCAGGACGTAATCCTGCTCGGCGATGGTGGCGATGGTGTCGCCGCTGAGGACCACGCTGCCCTGGGTGACGGGGCGGTGCAGCACGCGGCCGGAGACCGGGGCCAGCACGGCGCCGTTGGCGATTTGCGCGGCCAGGGCACCGCGCGCGGCGATTTGCGACTTGAGGCTGCTGGCGGCGACGTTTTGCGCGGTTTGCGCCTGGTCCAGCGTGGCGCGGGCGATGGCGCCGCTGCCGATGAGGCGCTGGGCGCGGGCGAGGTCTGTGTCGGCTTGGGCGAGCTGGGCGCGCAGGCCGGTGATGCTGGCGTCAAGCGATTGCAGCTGCTGGGCCATGGCGGAGTCGGCCACGAGGGCGATGGTTTGCCCGGCGGTGACGGAATCGCCGTCGCGCACCGAGAGGGAGACGATGGTGCCGCCGAGCCGGGTGCGGGCGGGGACGACATGCGCGCTCTCCACCGTGGCGAAGACCGCCTTCTGGTCGGAGATCATCCCGGTGGCGACCGTGAAGGTGGCGCCGGGCGGGGCGGCGATGGCCGTGAGGGGGCCGGCGGTGAGGCAGGCGGCCAGGGCCAGGGCGGAGAGGCGCATGCGGTGTTTCCTGTTGCGGAAGGATTAGGCGCGGTCGAGGGTTTTGCCGGAGGCGGGGTCTACCGTGACGACCGGCAGGCCGGCCTGGAGCCAGGCATTGAGGCCGCCGGCGAGGTGGCCGGCGATTTCAACCCCCGCCTTGCGGCAGAGATCAGCCGCGGCCTGCGAGCGGCGGCCGACGCCGCAATGCAGGACGATGGGTTTGGCCGGGTCGTGCGGGAGGGCCTGCGGGTCAAAGCTGGAGAGCGGGAAGAGCACGGAGCCGTGGATGCGCGCGGCGGCGAATTCACCGGGTTCGCGGACATCCACCAGGGTGACCGCGTGGCGGGCCAGGGCGTCATGCAGTTCGGCGGGGGTGAAGTCGCGCAGGTCTGACTTTTTCTTGTTGAAGAACATTTGGTTAGCCTTTCAGTGCGGGTGTTTGAAGGGGGTGCGCGCAAAAGCCGCCGGGGGCCTCGGCGCCATCGTTACGCGGGGCGCAGTAAAGTTCAAATAATGTCTCGAGAATTTTTTTGGCGGGCGCGCTGGCGATGCCGTACCATATGGTTTGGCCATCGCGCCTTGGGGCGACCAGGGCGTCGCGGCGCAGCAGCGCCAGGTGCTGGGAGACGGTGGAGCTGCGCAGATCGAGGAAGGCGGCCAGATCGCCGACGGAACGCTCGCCCTCGAGCAGTTGGCAGAGAATCATCAGACGGTGGGGGTTGGCCAGCGACTTCAGCATCTCGCTGGCTTGCCCGGCGGCGGTGTGCATGAGGCTGGCGTCTATTTTCATAGTTGCGTATATACGAATTAACGAATATATATGCAACGGCAAAAACACGGGAACCGGTTCATGGCTGAAATTGTGATTCTGGGCGCCGGATTGGGCGGGACTTTGATGGCGTATGAAATGGCGGAGCAGCTGCGGCCGGATGACCGGATTACGGTGATCGGCAAGGGGGCGGTGTATCAGTTCTTTCCCTCCAACCCGTGGGTGGCCGTGGGCTGGCGGCAGCGCAAGGATATCGAGGTTGACCTGACCAAGGTGATGCAGCGCAAGAAGATACGCTTTATCACCGAGGGGGCGCAGCGCGTGGTGCCGGAGGAGAATCTGGTGCGCATGCCCGATGGCGCGGCGATTGCCTATGATTATCTGATTATCGCCACCGGGCCGGAGCTGGCGTTTGACGAGGTGCCGGGGCTTGGGCCGATGGCGCATACGCAGTCGATCTGCGAGACGGGGCATGCCGAGCAGGCGTTCGCGGCGTTTGAGGAGTTCTGCAAGAATCCGGGGCCGATCGTGATCGGCGCGGCGCAGGGGGTTTCCTGCTTTGGGCCGGCTTATGAGTTCGCCTTCATCGTGGATACGGAGCTGCGCAAGCGCGGCATCCGCCACAAGGTGCCGATGACCTATATCACCCCGGAGCCGTATATCGGGCATCTTGGCCTTGATGGCGTGGGCGACACCAAGGGGATGATGGAAAGCGAGCTGCGCAACCGGCATATTAAATGGATTACCAATGCGCGGGTGCGCGAGATTGCCGCCGGGCGGATGGTGGTGGAGGAGCTGGGCGAGGATGCCGCGCTGAAGGCCACGCATGAGCTGGATTTTGGCTATGCCATGCTGATGCCGCCCTTCCGCGGCGTGCCGGCGGTGTTTGGCGTGCCGGGCTTGAGCAATCCGCGCGGGTTTATTCTGGCCGATGCGTATCAGCGCAACCCCACTTACAGGAATGTGTTCTCCATTGGCGTGTGCGTGGCGATTCCGTCGATCGGCAAGACGCCGGTGCCGCTGGGGGTGCCGAAGACGGGGTTCATGATCGAATCCATGGTGACCTCAACCGCGCATAATATCGGCGCGCTGCTGCGGGGCGGGGATGCGACCATCAAGCCTTCATGGAATGCGATCTGCCTGGCTGATTTCGGCGATGGGGGGGTGGCCTTCGTGGCGCAGCCGCAATTGCCGCCGCGCAATGCCAACTGGTCAGCCAAGGGCAAGTGGGTGCATTTGGCGAAGGTTGGGTTCGAACGGTATTTTTTGCGCAAGGTGCGCATCGGCAAGAGCGAGCCGTTTTATGAGCGCTATCTGATGCACAAGATGAAGCTGCATAAGCTTGAGAACAAAACGCGCTGAGAGCACCAGGTGTTTTTGCGAAGGAGGGCGTTATGCCGATGACTTTGGTTTGCCCCGCCTGCGGGGCGGTGAACCGCTTGCCGGCGGAGAAGCTGAGTGCGGCGCCGCGCTGCGGCGGGTGCCATGAGCCGCTGTTTAACGGGCATCCGGCGGCTGTGGATGAGGCGGGGCTGGCGCGGCATGTGAAGAGTGACGGCGTGCCGGTGCTGGTTGACATATGGGCGCCGTGGTGCGGGCCGTGCCGGGCGATGGCGCCGCATTACGAACAGGCGGCGGCGCAGCTGGAGCCGAACATGCGCCTGCTGAAACTGAACGGCGACGAGGCGCCGGGGACCATGACGCGCCATGGCGTGCGGGCGATTCCGACCTTGCTGCTGTTTAAAAATGGCGTGCTGGTGAAACAGAATGCCGGGGCGATGACGGCTGAGCAGATTGTGCGCTGGGCACGCGCGGCCGTTGCATAATGGAAAGGACAAACCGATGACGATTGATAGAGCTGTGTTCTCCTTCGCGGGGGCGATGGTGCTGCTGAGCCTGGTGCTGACGCTGTGGGTGAGCCAGTGGTTTTTGCTGTTCACCGCTTTTATCGGGCTGAATTTGCTGCAGACGGGGTTCACCGGGGTTTGCCCGGCGGCGTTCGTGTTCAAGAAACTCGGCCTGCCGGCGGGCTGCGCTTTTAAATAACGGAGGGGCGCATGATCGAGGACTGGAAGGCGCTGGAGGCGTTTGACCAGCTGGCGCCGGGCGCCGAGGTGATTTGAGGGGCATTGCCGGCGGGTGAGCCGCCAGGCTTGCGGATGCGCGCGGCCGGCCCCAGGGGGCGCGGTCGCGCTGCCGTGTGCGGGAATTCCTGAAAAGCATAAATGTTGACCAAAGCGCAAAACGTATTCATAAGAAGTACAAACTTTAACCATTAAGAAATTCGTCCGCTTTCAGACTAGCCAAAAACCGGCCTTTTATACCAAAAAAATTTTTGGCACAGAATTTGCTTGACTATAGCGTGGGGTGTTGGCCTGGGCCGGAAGGCAGGTGCAAAGCCGCGTGCCAAGTTATTAAAAACTGTGGGGGTAGTGATGAGCGATATAACGGCGGAAACCGGTTTAGCGGTTGGGGAGGCAGGTACGTTACGCCGCTCCATTGATTGGAAGGGGGCGTTCTGGGTGGCCAGCGGCGTTCCGGCATTGGTGCTGTTCTCAATAGGCGGGATTTCCGGAATGGTCGGAAATCTCGCCTTTTTAATTTGGACGGCCTCGATGCTCATGGGCTTTATCCAGTCATTCACCTATGCGGAAATTGCCGGCTTGTTTCCGAATAAGTCAGGCGGGGCCTCAATTTATGGGGCGGCGGCGTGGATACGCTACAGCAAGTTCATCGCGCCGCTCTCGGTCTGGTGCAACTGGTTCGCCTGGTCGCCCGTGCTCTCGCTGGGATGCACCATCGCGGCCGGATATATATTGAACGCGCTGGCGCCCATTCCGGCCGCCAATTCACCCGTTGTGCTGCAATGGATCGCGCAGCATGGCGCCGGGATCGCGGGCGGGCAGCAGGCGCAGGTGAATGCCGCGATCGCGGCGCTGACGCCAGCCTTGCAGAGTTGGACGCTGTTCAGCGGCAAGCTGGGCGCGGTTGGGTTCTCGCTGAATTCGACATTCTTCATCGGCGCGGTGCTGATGCTGATCACCTTCGCGATTCAGCATCGCGGCATTTTGGGGACGGCGAATGTCCAGAAATATATTGGGCTTTTGGTGATCGTCCCGATGCTGATCGTGGGTGTGGTGCCGCTGTTGAACGGTGCCGTGCATTACAACACCAGCTATTGGCCGCTGGTGCCGCTGGCCAGCGCTGGCGCGCCGGGGATGGGGGCGTGGAACATATCCGGCTGGACGCTGGTGCTGGGGGCGATGTTCATCGCCGCATGGTCAACCTATGGTTTTGAAACGGCCGTGTGCTATACGAGCGAGTTTAAAAATCCGGGGACGGACACGTTCAAGGCGATTTTCTATTCCGGCCTGCTGTGCCTGCTGCTCTTCATTCTGGTGCCCTTCACCTTCCAGGGCGCGCTGGGGCTGACGGGGATGCTTGATCCCTCGATCGCGGCGGGGACGGGGGTTGCCTCCGCGATGGCGGACATGGTGGGCGGCGGCGCGCTCATTCATTCCGTGATGGTCATGCTGATGATATTGGCGCTGATCCTCTCCATCATGACGGCGATGGCGGGTTCGTCGCGCACGCTTTATCAGGGCTCGGTGGATGGCTGGCTGCCGCGGTATCTTTCGCATGTGAATGCGCATGGCGCGCCGACGCGGGCGATGTGGACCGACCTTTGCGCGAATTTGCTCGTGCTGGCGGTGGCCTCGACGGATGCGACCAGCTTCTTCTTTATTCTCGCGGTTTCAAATTGTGGGTATATCATCTTCAATTTCCTGAATTTGAATGCGGGGTGGATTCACCGGATTGATTCAGGCAAGACGGCGCGCCCCTATCGCGCGCCGACCTGGCTGCTGGGGCTGGGCAGTGTGTTTGCCTTTGTCAACGCGATGTTCATGGGGGCCGGGGCGAAGACGTGGAATCCGGATGCGCTGTGGGCTGGGATGATTTTCGCGGCCATGATCATTCCGGTGTTCTGCTTCCGCCACTTCATCCAGGATGGCGGGAAATTTCCGGCCAATATGCTGGAGGATTTGCATGTTGGCGGGTCTGGCGATGTTTCCACCAAGCGGGCGGGGGTGCTTCCCTATCTCACGCTGATTGGAGGGGTTGCGGTTGTTCTGATTTCGAACTGGATATTCTCAGGCTAAAAAGCCTGGGACGAAGGTGTGACCGGCAAGGCCAGGAAGCTTCCTGGCCTTGAGGCATGCCTGGAATTTGCTGGATATTTTGAAAAATTAAAAAAGCGGCGGGCGTGAAAAAACGGATATTCAGGCTTTTGGTTATTTGACATGGTTTTTATTCCCCTTCATAATTGTATTTAACTCTCAGGAATAAAAGTATATTTTCATGTTGGATGTTTTGCTGTGAGATATTCGGTTTTCGGTGTTATCCGGCAGG
>JAKBAQ010000135.1 GCA_021808985.1 Pseudomonadota bacterium | reverse complement strand
CTTCAGCTTGTGCATCGTGCCTGTGAACATGCCGGTGATGGATGGCCACCGGTTTTTGCGCGCGCTGCGCGAGGAGGCCATGACGCGGGGAATGCCGGCGCTGGTGACGAGCACGCAGGCCGGCGAGACGGACCGCGCGGCGGCGCGGGAGGCGGGGGCGGATGCGTATCTGGTGAAGCCGGTGCGGGGCGACCTGCTCGCCGTGCAGGTGGCGGCCTTGCTGGGCGGGACGGGGCGGGGCGGTGTGTAAATTACGTGAGAAACGCGGCGGTGGGAGGTTTTTTAACGGGGCCTCAATACTTGGGGTGCACGATGGAAAAATCCGGATCGAAATCAGCCGAATGGAGCCCAGGTGATGCCTTTAATTCTTGTTCTCGACGACTCCGCCACCATGGTCATGAGTCTGTCGCATATTCTGAAGGGCGCGGGCTATGAGGTGGAAACCGGCATGAATGGGCGCGAGGGCATCAACAAGCTGGGCGAGGGGGTGAAACCCGCGGTGATCCTCACGGATTTGAACATGCCGGAGCTTGATGGCATCGGGTTTATCAAGGAGGCGCGGAAAATCGCGACGACGCGGTTCACGCCGATTATCGTGCTGACGACGGAATCGGGCGGGCGCAAGCGCGATGAGGCGCGGGCGGCGGGGGCTTCGGGCTGGTTGACCAAGCCGGCGGAGCCGAGCCAGCTGCTTTCAGTCGTGAAGCAGCTCTGCCCGGCGAAATAGGCCGAACGAAGATGGCAGATGCAACCGAGGCCAATGAGCGGGTGGTATGCGCGATTCTGGCTGAGCAAGTTGCAACCCTGCGCGACCGCATGGATGCGAGCGCCGCTTTTGACCTGTTATGGCGGACCACCGCCTTGCTCTCCTGGCTCTCTGGCTTGCTGGGGGATTTGTCTCGCCACAGCACCAACACCAACCCGGTGCTGGAACGCGAACGGGCCGAGGCGATTGCGGAAATCGCCGAAATTCGCGGAGAACTTGACAAGCTCGCATTCACCCAGGCGCAGCGGCAGGATTTTGCCCGGCAGATCGCCGATTGCGTGGTGACGGCGCTGGAGCGCATGGCCGTGGCGGAAATGCCGGCGGGGACGAGTTTTTCCTCCGGCGACCTGGCGGCTTTATATGTCAGCGATGACCAGCGCAAGTTGCATGACGCGGTGATGCGGCGGCTGAGCTGAACATATAGGCATATGCTTGTTGTGGTTTGAAGCGGCCTGACCAGTAATTTAACGAAATCATCAAAAATTTTTGCGGGGTTTGGGGTGCTTTTTATAAAAAGCACCCCAAGGACTCCGCCTTTTTTTGTGGAAAATTCGCACTCCGTTTGTGAAGATACCAGAATTGGCTTGGAATTTTTTGTGTGTTGGATTTGTTCATGTTTTAATTTACGAAATTTTAAGTCCGGTGATCTAATGATGGGTTGTGGAAGAGTTTCGTAATATTTTGCTCTGATACATTTCCGCCGGTTTTTTGAATCGGTGATCCCTGATGAAAGCGCATGGAAAATGCAGGTTGGATTTTTGGATTTTTATGGCGGCGTGCTGAGCGTGCAGCAGGAGCGGGCGGATTTGCTCGCCAACAACATCGCCAATGCCGATACGCCGAACTACAAGGCCATGGATGTCTCCTTTGATAGCGCGCTGGCGGCGCAGCTTGGTGATGCGGGGGCCAGCGCCGCGCCGCTATATCGCGCCGACGGCACGGTGGGGCTGAACGGCAATGATGTGTCGCTGGATACGGAACGCGTGGAGGCGGCGGCCAATGGTGAGCAGATGCTGGCCGCCACGGCGTTTTTGCACCAGGCGACGACTGACATGGTGACCGCGCTGCGGCCGAACCCTGGCGGCATTTGAACGGAAAATGAAAGGATTGCGGCATGAGCGGTTCTGATATTTTTGGCATAGTGGGCAGTGCGCTGGCGGCGCAGAATGCGCGCATGGGGGCGATTGCCTCCAATCTGGCCAATGTGGATTCGATAACCCCGCCGGGTGCTGCGCCTTACCGCGCGCATGAGGTGGTGTTCGAGGCCGCGCCGGTGACGGGGGCGAGCACGGCGGATATGGGCGTGCAGGTGGTGGGCACCGTGCAGAGCAATGCGCCGCCGGTGCAGAAATATGACCCCGGCAGCCCTTATGCCAATGCGAAAGGCTATGTGACTGGCTCCAATGTCAGCCAGGTGAGCCAGATGGTGGATCTGATCGACAGTTCCAGCAGCTATTCCGCCTCCATCGCCGTGCTGCAGCAAGCCAGCCGGATAGACCAGCAAATGCTTGCCAGCTTTCAGGTGTCGCCATGACCAATCTCGCAATATCCAGCGCCGCGGGCGCCGCTGGCGCCACGGCCGCCTCGGTGGCGGCCTCCACCACCGCGACCAAGGCGGCCGCATCGTCGGGCTCCGCCTCGTCGCTGACGCAGGCGGATTTTCTGCAGCTTTTGACTGCGCAGCTGAAATATCAGACGCCGACGAACCCGGCCAACCCGACGCAGATGGCGCAGGAATTCGCGGCGATTTCCACGGTTAACGGCATTAACCAGATCAACACCCAGCTCAGCGCGATGCAGACCAGCACGGGAGCGGCGCAGATGGCGCAGGCGGCGAGCCTGGTGGGCAAGCAGGTGGCGGTGAGCGGCGATGCGCTGAGTGTTGACGCCGCGGGCAAGGCGAGCGGCGCGTTCAACCTCGCCAATGCGGCGCAGGCGGTGAGCGTGAGCATTTTGAACCCCAACGGCACGGTGGCCGGGACGCTGAATCTGGGCGGGATGGCCGCCGGGCAGCAGAGCTTCTCCTGGGCCAACGGCACACCAGGGACGCAATATACCTACTCGGTGAACGCCACCGACGCGGCGGGCAACGCCGTGAGCGTGACGCCTTATAGCGTCTATACCGTCGCGGGCGTGAATGTTTCCAGCGCCACGCCGACCTTGAACGTGCAAGGCACCGCGGCCACCCTCCCTGTTTCATCTGTTCAAACCGTTCTTGGAGTTGCCTCATGAGTATGCAAACCGCCCTATCCGGCCTGACCGGCGCGCAGACGGGCCTCAATACCGTCTCCAACGATCTGGCGAATGCCAGCACCACGGCGTTCAAAAGCCAGACGGCGCTGTTCCAGGATGTTTATCCGGCCGGCGCGGGGCAGGTGCCGGGGATAGGCACGGCGCTGGAGGGGATTTCATCGGACCTGACGCAAGGGGCGCTGAGCGCCACCGGCAACCCGCTGGATGCGGCGATTCAGGGCAATGGCTACTTCGTGGTGCAGACCAACGGCACGCAGCAATATACCCGCGATGGGGCGTTTCAGCTCAATTCCAGCGGCCAGCTGGTGACGGCCAGCGGCGCCAACGTGCTGGGCTATGCGCAGACCACGAGCGGCACGCTGGGCAGCACGCTGGGGCCGATCACGATCAATACCGGGTCCATGGGGGCGAATCCCACCAGCACTCTGGGTTTGACACTGAATTTGAATTCTGGCGATGCGGTGATTCCGGCGGGCACCACCTTCAGCGCCAGCAACAGCGCCTCTTATGACCAGTCAACCTCGGTGGTGACCTATGATTCGCTGGGCAACGCCAACCGGGTTGGGCTGTATTTCGCGCAGAATCCGGCGGCAACGGCCGGCGCGGTGCCAAGCTGGACCGTGTATGCGCAGCCGCAGCTGGCCAACGGCACCAATGCCGGGCCGGCGCAGACGCTGACGACCCTGAACTTCACCTCCTCCGGCGCGCTGAGCAGCGGCAGCCCGGCGACGCTGAACGTGACCTGGGGCAATGGCGCGGCGAACTCCTCCATCGCCTTCAACCTGACCGGCACCACGCTGGCGGCGCAGAGCTTTTCGGTGGCCGGGATCACCAATAACGGCTACGCGCCGGGCAGCTATAGCGGCTCCACGCTGGCGGCGAACGGGGCTGTGCAGTCAACCTACACCAACGGGCAGACGGTGAGCTCGGGCTCGCTGGCACTGGCGAATTTCATCAACCAGGAAGGGCTGACGCCGGTTACGGGCAATTTGTTCGCGGCGTCGGCCAACTCCGGGACGGCGGTGGTGAGCACGCCGGGGACGGGGCTGGCGGGGACGCTGAGTGGGGGGAATCTGGAAACCTCCAATGCCTCCACCTCATCGCTGCTGGTCTCGCTGATCCAGTATCAGCAGGCGTATCAGGCGAATACGTCGGTGATCCAGACCGAGCAGCAGGACAGCCAGCGGCTGGTGCAGATTTAAGCCATGGCTGGTCCATCGCTCTATACCGGGATGGCGGGGCTGCAGGCGATTAACGCGCAGATGCAGGCGCTATCGGCCAACCTCGCCAACCAGCAGACGCCCGGCTACGCCGCCGTGCAGGCGCTGACGGAGGCGGCGAATTACCAGGGCGGCAACGCCCCCGCCGGGGCGGATGCGGTGGTGCTGACCCCAGGGCCGAGCCTGGCGCAGGGCAGCCTGCACCATACCGGCGACCCGATGAACGTGGCGCTGGGCGGCAATGCCTGGCTGGAGGTGCAGACCGCCAACGGGCCGGCGCTGACGCGCAATGGTTCGCTCAGCCTCTCCAGCGCCGGGATTTTGACCGATTCGGCCGGGAATCCGGTGCTGGGCGTGGGGGGGCAGCCGATTAGCCTGCCCAGCCTGGCCAAGCTGGAAATCGGCACGGATGGCACTGTATCCGGCGTGCCCGCGAGTTCACCCGGCGGGCCGGCGCAGGTTTATGGGCAGATAAACCTCGTTGGCACCCCGGCGGGGACGCTGACGCCG
This sequence comes from Pseudomonadota bacterium, assembly GCA_021808985.1. GTDB lineage: Bacteria > Pseudomonadota > Alphaproteobacteria > Acetobacterales > Acetobacteraceae > Acidocella. Next base: position 2,963 of record JAKBAQ010000135.1, on the reverse strand, counting down.
CTGAGCGGAACGCTCTACAGCCCGCCGGCGGGGGCAACGCTGAGCGCGGCCACCAATGGCTCGCTGCATCAGGGCTATCTGAACGGCAGCAATGTCAATGCGATCCAGAGCATGATGCAGCTGATCGCTGACAGCCGCTCATACCAGGCGCAGACGGAATTGATGAAATCGCAGAGCGGCAGCGCCGCGAATTTGAATACGCTGGTGGCCCAGGGGTGAGCGCCATGGCGGAACAACACCTAACCGGCGGGGCCATGAGCTTGTGGCGCGCCAGCGGAGCAGACCGATGAACCACGCACTCGACACCATCGCGACGGGGCTGCAGGCCAGCCAGATGATGATGAACACGATCGCGGACAATCTCTCCAACGTGAACACCACGGGGTTCAAGGCGGAGACGCCGGAATTTCAGTCATTGCTGTATCAGGACGGAATTCAGCCCGGGGCGAACTCGACCGGGACGACGGTTTATCCATCCGGGCTGGAGGTTGGCACCGGGGTGAAGGTGGCGTCCATAAAGGATACGCTGACGCAGGGGACGCTGACCAGCACGGGCAATCCGCTGGATCTCGCGATCAACGGCAATGGGTATTTCCAGATTTTGCAGCCAAATGGCCAGACGGCGTATACGCGCGACGGCTCGTTCCAGCTGAACCAGAACGGCCAGCTGGTGAATTCCAGCGGGTATCAGGTTTTGCCCAATGTCACCATTCCGGCGAATGCGACGAGTGTGACCATCGGCACGGATGGGACGGTTTCCATCACTTTGCCCGGCTCCTCCGCCGCGACGCAGGTGGGGCAGATTCAGCTGGCGAATTTTGTCAATCCGCAAGGGTTGCAGCCGCTGGGCGGCAATTTGTTCGCGAGCACGACATCAAGCGGCACGGCGGTTGCCGGGGCGCCGCAGAGCAATGGGCTGGGCTCGGTGAACCAGAGCTATCTGGAATCATCCAACGTGGATGTGGTGCAGGCGATGGTGAACATGATTTCCGCCGAGCGGGCCTACCAGCTGGGCACGCAGGCGGCATCGGCGATTGATAACCAGCTAAACTATCTGGCCCAGGCCGCCGCCGGCGCATGAGCCAGAAACGCGGCAATCCGGGGCTTGGCGTTTTGCTGGCGGGGCTTTGCGCCATGGCGGGGTGCGCCGCCAAGGCGCCGATGGCGGCGGCGCTGGTGCAGCCGGCGGCGTTTCCCATCGCGGTGGAGCCGCAGCAGGAGGCGATGAATGGCTCGGTGTTTCCGGACTCCACCTCCGGCTCGCTCTATGAGCCGCGGCGGGACTGGCGGCCGGGGGATCTGGTGACGATCGATATCGTGACCAGCACCACGGCGGACAATACGGACAATGCCGCGCTGAAGCGGACCGGGACGCTGAATGATTCGCTCACCAGTTTCATGGGCGTGCCGCTCAGCTTCGGCAAGTTCAACGGCGCCAGCTTCTCGCCGAACATGGGCGCGACATCGGACCAGCAATATGCCGGCACCGGAACGGCCGCGGCCTCCAACAACATATCGGGCCAGGTTGAGGCGGTGATAACGCATGTGGACCCCAACGGCACGCTGGCGCTGGCGGGGCGGACGAATGTGAATATCAACGGCAATGTCACCAGCATCGTGGTGACGGGGTATGCCAGCCCGGATGATATCGCGGCGAACACGACCATCAGCTCCAATAACGTCGCGGATATGAATGTGCAGTATGTCGGCAATGGGCCGATCAATGGCGCGCATCAGGTGCCGTGGCTGCAGCAGATTCTCACCAAGGTTTCGCCGTTTTGAGGCCCGGGGCGCTAAAATTCGGTTTCTGGCTGATCGCGGCGGGGCTGTGCGCCAGCGCCGCGCGGGCGGACAGCACGACGATCGGCCAGCTGGTGACGGTTGCGGGCGCGCCGGCCAACCAGCTCTACGGCTACGGGCTTGTGGTGGGGCTGCCGGGAACCGGGGACCAGACGACGCAGGTGCCTTATACGCAGCAATCAATCCTGAACATGCTGCGCAACATGGGCATCTCGCTGCCGAACGTGACATCGATGCAGCCGAATGACGTGGCCTCGGTGATGGTGACCGCTGAGGTGCCGGCCTTCGCGCATGCGGGGCAGCGGGTTGATGTCACGGTTTCAGCGGTGGGCAACGCGGCCTCGCTCGCGGGCGGGGTTTTGCTGCCGACACCGCTGCGCGGGGGCAATGGCGTTGTGTATGCGCAGGCGCAGGGGCCGCTGCTGGTGAGCGGCTTTGCCAGCAGCGCGGGGGGAAGCTCAACCAGCGTGAATGTGCCCACCGTGGGCTCGCTGCCCGGCGGGGCGATTCTGGCGAACACGATTCCGGCGGCCTACAGCGTGAACGGCATGAGCGCGCTGCTGCTGGACACGCCGAGCTTCCAGACCGCGCAGCAGATCGTCGATGTGATAAACGCCAGTTATGGCGGCGGCGCGGCGACGGCGGCATCGCCGGGGGAGGTGGATTTGGCGGCGCAGGGGTTGAACCCGATGCGCTTCATGGCGGGCGTGCTCTCGCTGCCGATTACGCCGCCGGCGCAGGCGCCCACCATCATCGTGGACGCGCAGAGCGGCACGATTGTGATGAATGCCGGGGTGACGCTGGGGCCGGCGGTGGTGAGCCATGGCGACCTGACCGTGAACATTCAGACCACAACGGGCGTGAGCCAGCCGGGGCCGCTGAGCGGCGGCTCAACCGTGGCGGTGCAGAATACATCGGTGAGCGCCAAGCAGCCGAAGGCCGATGTCATCAACCTGCCGCGCGCGGCGACCTTGCAGGACGTGGCGGCGGCGCTGAACGCGGTGGGGGCGACACCTTCGGACCTGATCGCGATCATCGAGGCGTTGAAGCAGGCCGGCGCAATTAACGGCACGATAAAGGTGATATGATGAGCCTGGTGGCAAACCTTGGGCATATGCCCACGCAGCCCGCCACGCCGCAGCCGGGGTTGAACGCGGCCGTGA
>JAKBAQ010000134.1 GCA_021808985.1 Pseudomonadota bacterium | reverse complement strand
GCACATGGTGCGCCCGCAGCGCCGCCGGCAGGGCGCTGCACAGCCCGTGCGCGGCGCGCGTCTGCCCGCGTCCGGCAATATCATCCTCGGCGGCCTCCATGGTCAGCAAGGCGCTGCGGGTAATCGCCGCGGGCTCCACCACCCTGCCCCGCCATGTCATCCGCCCCCTGGCCAATGCATTATCCCTGAACACGGCGGCCTGGGTATCGAGAAAAAACTCGCCCGGAATATCCACGGTGGCGAGCAGCAGCCGCACAAAAGGATGCCCGGCACTGTCCTGCCCGTCATCATGCAGCATTTTCCTGAAGATTTCACCGCCGCTCAGCATATGCCGGCTTAAATAGGCGAACATCATCATCTCCTGCAGGCGCGCCGGGTAGACCATCCGCCCATGGCCCGGCTCGAACGCGGGCACCGTGGCGATAACCTGGCGCAAAAAATCCTCCCGTGAATAGCGGCGCATCAGCATATCCACCCGCGCCGGGTTCATCCGCATATCAAGCTTGCCGCCAAGCAGCATCAGCGAGGCGGGATGCCCTCCCTCATCCGCGGCGGCCAGCAGCGCGGCGGCGGCCAGCACCGGCAGCGCGGACTGGCAAAGCCCCACCACATGCACGCCAGCGCCAAGCCGGCGCAGCCCCGCCAGCACGGCGGCGATGTTGTCATCCAGCCCAAACGGGCCATCCGCCGCGGGAATATTCACCGGGTCCGCCCAGAACAGCACGTGCAGATCAAACGCGGGCAGCAACGCGCTCAGCATATCGTAGAGCATGAGGGCGCGGATGCCCGAAAGCGGTACCACCACAAGCAATCTCGGCGCCGCGCCGCGTCCCTCGAAGCTGAAACGGCGCAGCGAAAAAAACGGCGTTTCCAGCAGCACGCGCTCACCCACCAGGCAAACGCGCGCGCCGCGCCGCACCTGCCCGGTAATCACCCGGCCAAGAAAAACCTCATTCGTCCACTGGAGAAACCGCGACGGCGCCAACCCGGCGGTCATGAATCCTCCTCATTTTATAAATCCGGCCTTCCGCGAAGCACATCACAGCCCAAACCGCCATGATGCATATCAATCACCCGCCCGCGCCACCCGGCATCTATATAATCGCCCGGCTCGCCATTTCACCCGCTGTAAGCTCGATGATCTCAGCGGTGATCTCCTCCTGCCTGACCACCCGCTGGGCCGATTCCAGGCTCTCCAGCTGTCGCTCCACCTGCTGGCGCGCCGCCGCCATGGCCTCCATGCGCGCCTGATTCTCCGCCGCGAAGCCATGCAGCCCAGCGCTGCAAAGCTGGGCGTGGAGATAATCCGCCAGCAACCCGCGCAAAACTTCCTCGGGCGCCAGATTAAGCACCGGCATGCCGCCGCCCCCCGCGCGGGGAATACCCGCAAGATCAACCGGCAGCAGCCGCAGGCGTTCAACCCCAATCCCCCGCCCCGGCTCAAAGCGGCAGAACAAGGCGTCAATCCGGCCAACCCCGCCATCGGCGATGCGCTGATAGAGCGCCTGGGCAATCTCATCGGCAAGGCGGGGAATACCGGCTGAATGGGCCGGCAGCGGGCGGCTCCAAGCGGGGGTAACACCCCGCTCGCGCGCCACCGCCAGGCCGCGCGTGCCTATCAGCAACAGGCCAGCCGCATCCAGCCCGCCTCCGGCTGCATCCAGCACATGTTCGCTGAACGCCCCGGCAAACCCCTGCTCGGCGCAAAACAGCACCAGCGCTGGCCGGTGCTGGCCAGCTCCACCCTCCGCGCGGGCGGGCATAAAGCTCAGCACCCGCCCTATGGCTTCCGTAATGCCCGCGGCATAACGCTCCACGGCGGCAAGCTGGCCGCGCGCCTGCTGCGCGCGCGCCGAGGCAATGCCGCGCATCACGTTCATCACGCTGCCCAGCTGCCGAATCCCCTCGATCCGCGCGTTGATCTCCGCCAGGCGCCCGGTCATGCCCCGCCCGCCAGGGTCTGCGCATAAGCCCTCAGCACCGCGAGCAATGCATCCCTGCCGCCAGCCCCTAGCACACCCTCCCGCTGCAGGCTGCGCACCACCTGCGGCGTCTCGCGCTCCAGCACCGCCCGCAGGCCAGAGCGGAACGGCTCGACAAGCGAAATCTCCACCCCATCCAGCAGGCCCGCCTGCACCGCAAGCACCAGCGCCACCTCCTCGGCCAGGCGCAGGGGCGCATGCTGCGGCTGGCGCAAAATGGCGCGGATGCGCGCCCCACGTCGCAACTGCTCGCCCACCCGCGCCTCCGGCACGCCGCCAAAGCGCGAGAACATCTCCAGCTCCAGAAACTGCGCATAATCCAGCCGCAGCGTCTCGGCGGTCTCGCGCAAGGCCGGCGCCTGCGTCTTGCCGCCAACCCGGCTGACACTGACCCCAGCATCAACCGCCGGCTTATGCCCCTCATGGAACAATTTGCTGCTCAGCACGATCTGGCCGTCGGTAATCGAGATCAGATTGGTCGGTATATAAGCGGAGAGATTCCCCGCATCCGTCTCCGCGATCGGCAGCGCCGTGAGCGAACCACCCCCCATCGCAGCATTCAGCTTCGCCGCCCGCTCCAGCAGGCGCGCATGCACATGGAACACATCGCCCGGATAAGCCTCGCGCCCCGGCGGCTGGCGGGTCAGCAGCGCGATCTCGCGATGGCTGGCGGCATGCTTGGTCAGATCATCGATCACCACGAGCACATGCCGCCCCTGGTCGCGGAAATATTCCCCCATGGTCATGCCCGCGAACGGCGCGATCCATTGCAGCCCCGGCGCGCTGGCCGCCGGGGCGACCAGCACAATGCTGCGCTCCGGCGCCCCCCGGTCCTGAATGGCCTCGATCTCGCGGCGCACCGCTGAGCTTTTCTGCCCGACCGCGACATAGATGCATATCATGTCACTGTCGCGCTGGCTGATGATGGTGTCGATGGCGATGGCGGTCTTGCCGCTGGCGCGGTCACCGATGATCAGCTCACGCTGCCCCCGCCCCAGGGCAAAGAGCGTATCCACCACCAAAATCCCCGTCTGCACCGGCTGGGTAACCAGTTCGCGGTCGACGATCCTGGGCGCCGGACGCTCAATCGGCATCAGGCACTCGCCCTTCACCGGCCCCTTGCCATCCAACGGGCGGCCCAGCGGGTCCAGCACACGGCCCAGCAATTGCGGCCCGGCGGGCACGCGCACCACATCGCCCGTGCCACGCACCGCCTCCCCCGCCTGAATGCTCTGCGCATCGTCGAACAGCACACAGCCGATATGCGCGCGCTCCAACACCTGCGCGAAGCCAAACTGGCCGGACGCGAATTGCAACAGCTCATCGAGCCTGACATCAGGCAACCCGGAGACAAGCGCGATCCCATCCCCCACCTCCTCCACACGGCCAAGCATATCCACCCGCGCCCCAAGCCGCGCGGCATCCAGCTTCGCGCCCGCCTCGGCGAGCCAGGCATCCGGGAGGGGAGCGGTATTATCCGTCATGGCTGATATCGCGCAGAATATTGTCGAGATCCGCGCGCCAGCTGTTGCTGATGCGCAAATGCGCCCCGCGCAGCTCCAACCCCGCGATCAGCGCGGGCTCGGTTCTGAAGCTTATCTCCGGCGCGCCGCCAAGGACCGCGGCAATGCGCGTGGCGATATCCGCCCGCGCCGCGGCGGAAATCTCCCCGGCGCTGACAAGCTCCAGCGCCGCCGCCCCACGCGCCGCCGCCGGCAATGCCTCTATTTCGCGCAACAGAAACTCCAAAAACGCCGCCTGCACCGCCTCGCCCCGCAGCCTGGCCGCCAGCCGCGCGGCAATGTCCACGGCCAGGCGGCCAGCGCGCTCGCGCCATGCCCGCGCGGCCGCCGCCCGCTCGGCCTCCACCGCCGCCTGTCCCGCCCGCCGCAGCGCCTCGGCATCCTTCGCGGCCTGCGCCAGCAGGGCGGCGCGGTCCTCCTCCGCCTGCGCCCGCGCCCGCGCGAGCATCGCCTCCCGCTCCTGCCCCAACCCCGCCCGCGCCTGGCTCAGCTGCGCCAGCGCCAGCCTGGCGGCTTCATCCTTGGCCCGCGCATCATCCAGCAACGCCTGCGCGGCGGCGCGCCGCCGCTCTATCATCCCCGCGACAGGCCGCCAGAAAAAGCGCGCCAGCAGCCAGACGAGGATCAGAACATTGAGCGCCTGCAGCCCCAGCGTCGTCCAGTCCAGGCTCATGGCGTCATTTCAGCAGCGGGTTCGCGAACAGCAGCAGCAGCGCGATAACCAGGCAGTAGATCGCCATGGTCTCGATCATCGCCAGCCCAACGAACAGCGTGCGCGAAATGGTGTTCGCCGCCTCCGGCTGGCGGGCGATCGCCTCCATCGCCGCCGCCACCGCCCTGCCCTCGCCCAGCGCCGGGCCAATGGCTCCAAAGGAGACCGCGAGCGCGGCCGAAATAATGCTAGCAAACGCCAACCAGTTCATGGAGAATCCTTTCCGCCCTGAGTTTCAAGATGAGATTGCGCAACCGCCCCGGCGATGAAAACCATCGCCAGCACGGCGAAAATATAGGCCTGCACCGCGCCGGTGAGCAGCTCGAGCGCCATCAGCGGAATCGGCATCAGCAGCCCCGCCAGCGAGAGCACGATGCCGACCACGAACACCCCGCTCATGACATTGCCGAACAACCGCACCAGCAGCGAAAAGGTGCGCGTCAGCGTCTCGACGAAGTTGAGCGGGATCATCACCGGGTTGGGAAAGGCGAAGCTCTCCAGATAACCGCGCACGCCCCCCGCGCGCACGCCAAACCAGATCACCGCGAGAAACACCAGCAGCGCCAGCGCCGCATCGGTCTCCAGATGCGCGGTGGGCGGCTCCACGCCCGGCACCAGCGAGGACCAGTTGGCGGCGAAAATAAACACGAACAGCGTGCCGATAAAGGCGCGGTAAGGCCCCGGCTCCACGCGCATGGTCTCGCGTATCTGCTCATCCACGGCGGTGACGATCAATTCCAGCGCCGCCTGCATCCGGCCCGGAACCAGCCTCAGCCGGCTGGTGCAAAACACCCCCCCGCCCACGAGCAGCAGCATAATCCCCCACGTCGCCACAACCGCCTGCCTCACCGGCAGCTCGCCCACATAAAACACCACCGGATCGCCGAGCGGCGAGATCATGCCACCCCCCCGCCGCCACGCAGCACCACCGGCCGCGCCGCCACAACCCCCAGCGCCATGAGCAGCAGCGGCAGCGCCCCCTGCCGGGCGGCCAGCGCCAGCAGCCCGCCCAGCAGACTGATCCGCGCCAGCGTCAGCCCCGCCGCCGCCATGCCGTCACCTTGCGTGAACAGCCGCGCGCTGCGCCACACGGCATGGAAATAAGCCACCCCGGCGCAAAATCCCGCCGCCGGATACAGCACCGCGCTCATGCCCCCCGCATCCATTTCCAGCCAGACCAGCACCCCAGCCCCACCCCCAGAAACAGCAGCGGCGCGGTCCAGAAAATGCCGGTGCCAAACCTGCGGTCCAGCCAATGGCCGATGACTATGCCAATCAGCGCCGGCACCACGATAATCCAGCCCAGCACGCCAATCTGCGCCAGCCGCCGCGCGGTGGAGGCCTCGCCCTCGCGCAGCCAGCGCTTATGCCGCTCCCCGCGCAGACGCACGCCCTTCACCAGCGGGTCTGTCTCCTCCGGCCCGCTCATGAAAACTCTCCCACGCCCCGCGCATCCGGGCGCAGATGCCGCATGATCATCCTGATCGCATTCAGCTGCAGCCGCGCGCCCGCCGTCCGCTCGGTCTTCTCCGCCTCCAGCGCGGCGTGGAAGCGGGCCAGCACAACGGCCTCCAGCGTGGCCAGATCATCCCCCGGCACCGCCTCGCGCGTGGTGATGATGATCTCCCGCCCATCGACGAGCGATATCATGCCGCCCCGCACCGCGCAGTAGCGCACCACCCCTCGCGCATCGGTCCAGCCCACCACCGAGACGGCGAGGCTCGAGAGAAACGCCGCATGTCCGGGAAGAATACCAAAATGCCCGCTCGCATCCTCGGCCCGCAGGGCGATCACATCCGCCGCCTCAACAGCCACGCTCAGCGGGGTGATGATCTGCAGCCTCATGCCGGTTTCAGCGCGGCGGCTTCCTTCGCCCGCGCCTCCTCCAGCGTGCCGACCATATAGAGCGATCCCTCCGCCCAATCATCCGCCGCGCCGTCCAAAATGGCCGCGCATCCCGCCACGGTATCCGCGCAGCTGACCGAGCGCCCAGCCATGCCGGTGAACGCCTCCGTCACGCTGAACGGCTGGCTCAAAAAACGCTGCAGGCGGCGCGCGCGTTTCACGATCAGCCGATCCTCCGCCCCCAACTCCTCCATCCCCAGCAGGGCGATGATGTCCTGCAAATCCTTGAACCGCGCCAGCGTCTCGCGCACGCGCTCGGCTACCCGGTAATGCGCCTCGCCGACCACCAGCGGGTCGAGCAGTATGGAGGACGAGGCCAGCGGGTCCACCGCCGGATAAAACGCCTCCGCCGCCAACTGGCGCGAGAGCATCACGATACTGTCCATATGGCTGGAAACAGCCGTCACCGCCGGGTCGGTGAAGTCATCCGCCGGCACATACACCGCCTGTATGGAGGTAACCGCCGCCCCGGCGACAGAGGCGATCCGCTCCTCCAGCGCCGCCACCTCGCTCGCCAGGGTCGGCTGGTAGCCAACGCGCGAGGGCAGCCGCCCCAACAGGCCCGAAACCTCCGCCCCCGCCTGCACGAAGCGGAACACATTATCCATCAGCAGCAGCACATTCTGGTGCCGGCTGTCGCGAAAATGCTCGGCAATGCTCAGCGCCGTCAGCGGCACGCGCCAGCGCGCGCCCGGCGGCTCGTTCATCTGCCCATACACCAGCACGGTGCGCGCCAGCACGCCCGAGGCACGCATGTCATGCAGCAGCTCATGCCCCTCGCGCGAGCGCTCCCCAACCCCGGCGAACACCGAAATCCCCTGGTATTTCTCAACCATGGCGTGGATCAGCTCCATCACCAGCACGGTCTTGCCAACCCCGGCGCCGCCGAACATCGCCGCCTTGCCGCCCCGCGCCATGGGCGCGAGCAGGTCGATCACCTTGACCCCCGTCTCGAACATCGCCCGCGTGGCGACCACCTCGCCCAGCGCGGGGGGCGGATTATGGATCGGGCGCCGTGGCGCATCGACGGGCAGTGCCGGGCCAAGGTCACCCACATTTCCGGTCACATCAAGCAGCCGCCCCAGCACCGCCGCGCCCACCGGCACGCTCACCGGCCCTCCCGTGGCGCGCACGGCGGTGTTGCGCGCCAAACCCGCCGTCGCCTGCAAGGCAACCGCCCGCACGGTGGCCGCGTCGGCATGGGCATGCACCTCCAGCACCAGCGGGCCGGGCCTGTCCCACTCCACCACCAGCGCCTCGTTAATCCGCGGCAAAGCACCGTCAGTGAAACTGACATCCACGACAACGCCGCGAACCGCAACCACCCTTCCGCGCGATGCTGCCAACGCCATGAAAAAAATCCACAAAAATCCACATCATCCACAGCGGGCAACACCACCCGCCCGGCATCTTGCTATGCCATTGCCCGGAATTTTTCCTTGATCCGGATCAATCGCGCATCCGCTTGATGGAAATCAAAGACAGTTCCACCCCCCTGCCCTAAAAACCGCTGCACATGGCTGGCGGGGAGGCGGCGCAGGCAAATCTACACAGGAGCTATGGATCATGAAAAATATGAAATTAATCAGCCCCATGGCGGGCATGCTGCTCTT
>JAKBAQ010000133.1 GCA_021808985.1 Pseudomonadota bacterium | reverse complement strand
ACCAGCCGCTGGTCTCGCTGCATTCGGGCTTCATCCGTGGGACGGAGGCCGTCATCCGCCTGCGCCACAACCGCCGCGGGCTTATTGCCGCCGGGCATTTCATGCCCGTGGCCGAGCGCTCGGATGTCATCAACGATATTGGCGGCTGGATGCTGCACCAGGCCTGCATGGAGGCCGCAGCCTGGACGGGCGGCCTCTCGGTGGCCATCACCCTCTCGCAGCGGCATGTGCAGAGCGGCCGGCTGGTGCGCCAGCTGATGGAGTCGCTCAGCGCCTCGGGCCTGGCGCCGGAGCGGCTGGAGCTGGAGCTGAGCGAGGCCACGCTGATCGACGGCAATGACGACAGCGTGTTCGCGCTGAAAGCCCTGCAAAGCCTGGGCGTGCGGCTGGCGCTCAGCAATTTCGGCACCGGCTATGCGAGCCTGAGCGCGTTGAAGCGCCTGCCGATAACCACCCTGCGGCTGGACCGCTCGCTCGTCCAGAACCTGGATGAGGGGCCTTCGGGCACGGCCATTGTGCAGGCCGCGATAAAGGCCGGGCAGGCGCTGGGCTGCGCCGTGCTGGCCGATGGGGTGGAGACGGCGGAGCAGCTGGCGCTGCTGAGCGAGATTGGCTGCGATGAAGGCCAGGGGCCTTATTTCAGCCAGCCGGTGGCCGCCGCTGAAATTGCCGCCATGCTCGCCCCGGCCTGACCGAAAAGCCGGGGCAAGCCGACGAAACATGCGGGAAAAGCGTAGAGCCTGTTTTAAAAATTTTTACGGGGTTTGGGGAGCTTTTTATAAAAAGCTCCCCAAGATTCTGGCCCTTTTTTGCAAAAAAGGGCCAGACCCCAAAAAACTTTTGAAAATTATCCCTAATGTTTTTGCAGAGAGTTTTAAAACAATCGCAACCGCCTTTCGCTCCGGCGCGGCTTTGGGCATAAGCCAGGCATGAGCCAAGACCCCGCCGAACAAGCGATTCTCTCCCTGCTGCGGGGGAAGGACGCGCTGAAATCCATCTCCCCGGCGGATGCCGCGCGCGCCCTGGCCGGCAACCCGCCGGGCGAGGCGTGGCGCTCCAGCCTGGCGCCCGTGCGCCGCGCGGCGCAGCGGCTGGCCAAGGCGGCGGTTATAGAGATATTGCGCAAGGGCAAACCGGTGGCGCCGGCGGAGGCCCGCGGCGTGATCCGCCTGCGTCTGGCGCAGGAACAGGCGCAGGAACAATAGCAGGAACAGTAGCATGCGCCACGCCATGACCAACTTCATCACCGGGCTGGGTGAGGCATGGAGCCTGGCCAAGCCTTATTTCGTCTCCGAGGAGCGCTGGGCCGCGTTCATCCTGCTGGGGGCGGTGATCGGCCTCAACCTGCTGCTGGTCGGGCTGAACGTGGTGCTGACCTACTGGAACAATGATTTCTTCAACGCCATCCAGGTTTATGACCAGAAGACGGTGCTGGCCCTGCTGTATTATCCGCTGCTCGCCGTCCATGGCGCGCGCTACCCCATGCCGGGCTTCGCCGAGCTGGTCGTGGTGTATATCCTCATCGCGGTGTATGCCTTCTACCTCAACCAGATGCTGCAAATCCGCTGGCGGCAATGGCTGACCAGGCATTATGTGGAAAACTGGCTCTCCGAGCGGGCTTATTACAATATCAGCCTGAACCAGGGCCGCAGCGCCGTCATTGACAATCCGGACCAGCGTATTTCGGAGGATCTGCGCGATTTCACGGCCAACAGCCTGTCGCTGGGGATGGATTTCATCACCAATGTGGTGACCCTCTTCAGCTTCGTCTTCGTGCTGTATGAGATTTCCGGCTCGGTGAAACTGCTGGGCGTCACCATTCCGGGCTACATGGTCTGGGTCGCCATTTTGTACTCCGCCGTGGGCACGCTGTTCACCCAGCTCATCGGCCGCAAGCTGGTGCCGCTCGCCTTCAACCAGCAGCGGCTGGAGGCTGATTTCCGCTATAATCTGGTGCGCGTGCGCGAGAACCCGGAGGCCATCGCGCTCTATCGCGGCGAGGCCGACGAGCGGGCCACGCTGGGCGAGCGCTTTCAGGCGGTGCGGGATAATTTCTGGGCCATCATGCGCCGGACCAAGCTGCTGAACTTCTTCACCATCGGCTTTACCCAGATCGCCAATATTTTTCCGCTGGTCGTCATTTTGCCGCGCTATTTCGCCAAAGCCATCGGCCTTGGCGGGCTGAGCCAGATTCCCATGGTGTTCGGCCAGGTTCAGGGGGCGCTGTCTTGGTTCGTGACCTCATACCCCAACCTGGTGACATGGCGCGCCACCGTCTCGCGTCTTTACGGGTTCCGTGAGGCGGTTTCCGCCGCGCGCAGCGCCGCCGCCGCCGGGCCGCAAGTTGGCGCGCCGGGGGCCGCGTTCACGCTCAACAACCTCACCCTCACCCTGCCCGACGGCCGCTGCCTGCTGGACCATGCCAGCCTCACCCTGCGCCCCGGCGAGCCGGTGCTGCTCACCGGGCCATCGGGGGCGGGCAAATCCACCCTCTTCCGCGCCATTGCCGGAATCTGGCCGTTTGGCCAGGGCAGCATCACGCCGCCGCGGGGCAGCCTGCTGTTTCTGCCGCAAAAGCCCTATTTTCCGCTGGGCAGCCTGAAGCGCACGGTTACCTATCCGGGCGTTGAGCAGAATGTGCCCGATGATGCCGTGCGCGCGGCGCTGAGCGATACGGGGCTGGGGCATCTCAGCCCCCGGCTGGGCGATGTCGAGAATTGGAGCCTCATTCTCTCCGGCGGCGAGCAGCAGCGCCTGGCCATCGCGCGCGCGCTCATCGCCCAGCCGGACTGGCTGTTTCTCGATGAGGCCATCTCGGCGCTGGATGCCGGGGCGGTGGAGAAAATTCAGGCGGTGCTGCGCGACAGGCTGCCCAACACCACCATCGTCGCCATCAGCCATCATGGCGGCATGGCGGCGGGCGAGCGGCATCTGAGCCTGACCGGGCAGCGGCTGGCGGAGGTTGCGGTGGAGGCCTGATCAGGCCGGCATGGCCACCATGCCGAAGCGGCGCAGGGCGTCAGCGCGCATGGTGGCGAACTCACCGCCGCTCTCATCCTGCACGCCCGGCGGGGGGCTGATGATCAGCGTGTCCGGATGGGGGGTGGTGTCGGGCTCATGCTCCTCGACAAAGCCCTCGGCCTTCAGCTTGAGCATGTGCGCCAGCACGTTGCGCTGCGCCGCGGCTTTGAGGAACGGGTCGGTTTTGTCATAAAGCTTGGCTGACAGGGCGGCGACCACCCAATCCTGCTGCTCCAGCTCGGCCAGGATGGTCCGCTCGCGGAACTGCCGGTGCTCCAGCAGCTCACGCACCAGGATGCGGGGTTCGGCCAGCAGGGGGCCGTGGCCGCCGAGGTAGAACACGTCATCACGCGCCAGCAGCAGCTCCAGGGAGCGGTAATAATGCAGCATGTCGCCGTCGGGCGGGCTGACGATGGAGGATGACCAGGACATCACATGGTCGCCGCTGAAGAGGATTTTGGTGCCGTCGGGCAGGAAATGCTCGAAGCAGAGATGATCGGCCGCGTGGCCGGGCGTGTGCAGGGCCTTGAGCCCGGCGACCGTGCCGCCATGGTCCAGCGGGATATCCGCGCTGAAGCCGGGTTTCTCGCTGATCTTGTAGCCCGCGATGGGCGCGCCGGTGGCCTGCGCGAGGGCGGCGGCGGCACCCCAATGGTCGCTATGGGTGTGGGTGAGCACGATATGGCGGATCGGCGTGCTACCGGCGGCCTCCAGAACCTCGCGCACATGCTGCATGTCCTTCGGCCCGGGGTCGATCACCGCGAGGGCGCCGTTAACCTCGATGAGGTAGGTGTTGGTTCCCTGATAGGTCATGACGCTCGGGTTGCGGGCGACAACGCGGCGGATACCCGGCAGGACGAAAAGCGGGACGCCGCGCTGCGGCTCCGGTTCTGTTAAAAAAGGCATGGGGTATCATGCCCCGCAAACACGCCCCGTGTAAACGCCAGCCTGCTACCTGAAGGAATAGAGCAGCGCGAGCACCCCGAACACGCCGATCACACATGCCACGCCGAAGAGCGCCTCGGCGAAGGTGGGATTGGAAACCTGCCGGTATGAGCGCCGCCGCCTGTTCAGGGAGGGCTGCACATTCACACTCTCTAAATCTTTTATATTCATTGCCTTAAACCTCGAAACGCCGAAGCCGTCCGATTTTTATGCGGCGGGGCCTTCTGGATCATCTCCGCTGCTAATTCTGCGCCCGAATGCCTCTGAAAAGCAATAAAAATGCGCATATTGCGCGGCATCGCCCCCGCCTTGTACGCTGCGCGGATGACCGCTGACCCAGACGCCCCGCTGCGCGCCTCCCTCAACCGCCATAAATTATTCGCCTCGGCGCTGCTGGGGCTCATGGCCGCCCTCGCCGCCGCCAGCTATGCGCTGCCGCCCGGCCCCTGGACCACCCTGCTGCGCGACGCCGCCAAGGCCGGATTCATCGGCGGGGTGGCGGACTGGTTCGCCGTCACCGCGCTGTTCCGCCATCCGCTGGGGCTGCCGATTCCGCATACCGCCATCATTCCGGCGCAAAAGGAGCGGCTGGGCAACGCGCTGGGGCGCTTCGTGGCCAACCATGTGTTCACCGAGGCGGATATCCGCCAATTCCTCGGCAATTTGGACTCGCCCGGCATTCTGCGCCAGTTCCTCACCGAGCCGACAGCCACGCGCCCCGCCGCCGAGGCGCTGGCCGGCATGCTGCCCAAGCTGCTGGCCAGCATAGAGGACGGGCGTGCGCGGCGCCTGCTGGCGCGGCTGCTGCCCAAGCTGGTCGGCGGCAAGGCGGCCGGCGTGGTGATGGCCCGCGCCCTGGGCGGGCTGGTGGAGGGTGGCCGGCATCAGGATGTGTTTTCTTTTATATTGAACCAGTTGAAGGAAACATTGGTGGCGCGGGAAGAGGTTTTGCAGGCCGCCATCAAGGAGCGGGTGCGCGAGCAGGGCGGGCGGCTGGTGGGGTGGGCGCTGGGCGCCACTGTGGCCAAGCGGGTGCTCGCGGCGGTGAACGCCGAGCTGGAGCGCGTCAGCCCCGACAGCTCTGAAATGCGCGATGCTTTTGATGAATGGGTCCGCTTCGAGATCACCCGGCTGGAGACCGACCCGGCGCGCGCCGCCGAGCTGGGCCGGGCGATGCGCGGCGTGCTGGCGCATGAGACGGTGCAGGCCTGGGCCTGGGATGTGTGGGCCAGGCTGCGCCGCGCGCTGGAGACCGACGCCGCCCTGCCGCATGGCCGCTCGGTGAGCGTGATCGAGGGCGCGCTGGCCTCGCTGGGCGAGATACTGGGCAAGGATGAGACGGCGCGCGCCAGGGTGAACGCCGCGGTGGAGACCGTGGTGCTCAACCTGCTCCCCGCCGCGCAGACGGAGCTTGCCGCGTTCATCGGCCGGGTCGTCGGCGCGTGGGATAGCGCGACCATCACCGGCAAGCTGGAATTGCGGGTGGGCAAGGACCTGCAATATATCCGCGTCAACGGCACGCTGGTCGGCTTCATGCTGGGGGCGGCCATCAGCCTCGCCACCATGGCCCTGCCCGGCGCCGGGCATTAGGCTGCCGCAAGGGCTTGTCTCAACCGTTTGTAATGTGCCCGCGCGCTTGTGACAGTGGGGGGGCTGAGCTATGTCATGGCTCATGAAATATCCTGTTGCAGCACTCGCTTTTCTCATTCCAGCCATTGCCGTGGCGGCCAGCGGCCCGGTGGGGCTGGGGAGCAATGGCGGCAAGTTCGGCGATTGGACAGCCGCGAGCTATGGCAGCGGCGGCGCCAAGATCTGCTACGCCTTCACCGACGCGCAAAGCTCCACGCCGAGCTGGAAATCTCGCGGCACGGTGATGCTGACCGTGACCGAGCGCGCCGGCACCCGCGACGAGGTGACGCTCGCCGCCGGATACACCTATCCGCCCAAGCCCAGCGTGAAGCTTTCGGTCGGCGCGCAGTCGATCGATTTCTACACCCAGGGCGGGACCGCCTTCACCACCTCCGGGGCCGCGGCCATCGCCGCCTTTAAGACCGGCAACACCGCCGAGGCGGTTTCCACCGGCCCGCACGGCCATCCGGTGACCGATGATTTCTCCCTCGCCGGTTTTTCCGACGCTTATGACGCGATTGTCAAAGCATGTCCCTGAACGATCTCACCGCTGGCGAGGCGGAGCGGATTCTCGCCAAGGCCGCGCTTTTCGCCCCACCCGGCAACCTGCTGCCCGATGGCCGGCGCGACCTTGTGGGGCTCTCTCGCGAGGAGTTGCTCGCCGCTGTCGCCGAGGTGGGCGAGGCGCCGTTCCGCGCCAAGCAGCTCTGGCATTGGATCTATCATCAGGGCGTACGCGATTTTTCGGCCATGAGCAGCATCGCGCGGCCATTGCAGGAGAAATTCGCCCGGCATTTCGTGGTCAGCCGGCCGGATGTGGCGCTGGACCAGCTCTCCAAGGACGAAACCCGCAAATTCCTCTTCAACTTCCGCGACAATGAGAAGGTGGAGACCGTCTACATCCCTGACCGCCAGGAAGACCGGGGGGCTGTGTGCATCTCCTCCCAGGTGGGTTGCACCCTCTCCTGCCGGTTCTGCCACACCGGCACGCAGAAGCTGGCGCGCAACCTCTCGGCGGCGGAGATCGTCGGCCAGTTCATGGCCGCGCGCGACGCCTACAAGGAATGGCCCAGCCCCAAGGGCGAGACGCCGCGCCTGCTCTCCACCATCGTGCTGATGGGCATGGGCGAGCCGCTTTATAATTACGAGAATGTCGCCAAGGCGATGAAGATCGTGATGGATGGCGAGGGCATCGGCCTCTCGCGCCGGCGCATCACGCTTTCCACCTCCGGCGTCATCCCGATGATGGACCGGGCCGGGGCGGAGCTTGGGGTCAACCTCGCGGTGTCGCTGCATGCCGTGCGGGACGATCTGCGCGATGAGCTGGTGCCGTTGAACCGGAAATACCCGATCAAGGAGCTCATCGCCGCCTGCAAGCGCTATCCGGGCGCCTCCAACGCAAGGCGGATCACGTTCGAGTATATCATGCTCAAGGGCATCAACGATTCCGAGACCGATGCCCGCGCGCTGGTCTATCTCATCGCGGGGCTGCCGGCGAAGGTGAACCTGATCCCCTTCAACCCCTGGCCGGGCAGCACATATGAAGCCTCGACCCCCGCGGCGCTGAAGAAATTCGCCAGCATCGTGATGGAGGCGGGCTATGCCTCGCCCATCCGCACCCCGCGCGGGCAGGATATTCTGGCGGCGTGCGGGCAGCTCAAGTCGCTGGCGCAGCCGGCGGCGTAGCGCCCCGCGCGGGCGGCAAGCCTCCCATGTGGCAACGGATGAGCACCCGAACCGGCTTTTTGCTTGACTTAGACTGTATTTAGATATATCTAGATACAGTCTAACAAGGAGAAAGACATATGCGATTTTGTAATCAGGACCAAGCCGGGCTGGGTGGCCACCATGGTGGTGAACGCCGCTTCGCCAGGCATCCGCGCCATGAGGGCGGCCACGGCATGCGGGAGGGACGGCACCATGGCCGGGGCGGGCGGCTGGCCCGGCTGCTCGAACATGGCGATCTGCGCCTGCTGGTGCTGCATCTCATCAACGAGAAGCCCCGGCATGGCTATGAGATCATCAAGGCGGTGGAGGATCTTTCGGGCGGCGCGTATGCGCCGAGTCCCGGGGTGATCTACCCAACCCTGATGATGCTCGACGAGCTTGGCCAGGTGGCCAGCGCCGCCGATGGCAGCCGCAAGCTGTTCTCCATCACCCCGGAGGGCA
>JAKBAQ010000132.1 GCA_021808985.1 Pseudomonadota bacterium | reverse complement strand
CGATCTTGGCCGGTCGAGGGTGATGTGCAAAACCGCCCCCTGGCGCTCAACTTGCACGCCCTCGTTTGATGTCGTCATGATGTTCGCGCCCCTTGAGAAAGCGGCGGCCGGCGGCACGAGGCCGCCCAGCCGCCGGCAGATATTAAAACACCAGCCCGGCTTCCAGTAAGCCGCTCAGCTGAAACGCGTCCTTATGCTGGTTGCCATAGCCGTATCTGCTCAGGCCATAGGCGCTGGTTTGGTTGAGCAGCAGCGCCCCGAGGTCGGCGCGCATGAACAGATCCTTGTGCTGCCAAGTCGGCGTGATGGACACAGCCTCTCCCGACGCATTCGGGCCATAGAACCAGTAGGTGCCGTTTTGCGCATCGGCGGCGCTTTCATGCTGGTTGAAATATTCCGCCCATGCCCCCACCGAGTAAGGGGACGAACCGAAATCATAATCGGCCAGCACCACCGCCACGAAATTACCCATGCCGTGGTGGATGCTGACGGCCGAATCCGCCTTGGCGTATTGATACTGAACCTCGGGCACCAGGGTGAGGTTGCCGGCGGTATATTCGTAATACACGCCGACCATCTGCGAGTTGGCGAATTCCGGCGCCATGCCGACATGGCTGGCGTCATAGGGCAGGGCGCCGCTGCCGTAGGTGTTCGCGTTCAAGCCGGTGCGGCCGAGATTTCCGCCATAATAGAAATTTATGCTGTTGGTGCTGTTGATGGTATAGGCGAACAGCGCCTGCAACGAGTTGAACACGCCGGTATCATAGCCGTCACAAAAAAAGACCGAGGCGTTCACCGGGCCGGCGGCATAGGTTAGAGTCACCCCGCGGCCCTGGCCGGTTTCGTCATAGGGGGCCTGGCTTAAAAATATATTGAAGTTGTTATAATCCTGCGAGGATTCATAGCCTTCCAGGCCGGTCATCTGCCCTACCGATATCGTTACCGGCAACCCGGTGGGGGCCAGCGTGATATAGCCCGCATAAAGCGGCCCGGTGGAGTAGCTCTGGATGGACGACTGCGTCGGCGCCATCCCCAGATACAGAAAATTTGTTGACCCCACCTCAAGCGTTGCCTGCAAAATCCCGGTGGTTTTCTGTAACTCGATCAGCCCGTTCAAAAGCTCGGCGCCGGTGGCTTTGGGGCCGGCATTGGTGGTGCCCGGCGCGCCCAGCCCGTTACTGTCGCCATAACGCTGGGTTCCGGTTAGGCCATAGAACATTCCATCCGCCCCGCCCGACAATTCGAGCGGGCCGAGGGGGCCGCCGTCAATCTTAATGGCCGTGGGGCCGGTCATCGCGCGGGCGGCGTGCAGTGGCAGCATCGCGGCGAGCGCGAGGGCGCCCAGTGTAAAATTCTTATTGGAAGGCATGATGATATTCCACCCTGTTGGTTGTTATGGTTCAGACATGGGGGCAGGCATTGCCTGCCCCGCGGTGATGTTTTCAGGTCTGATCAAAGATGGCGCGCGTGGCCTCGTCACCATAGATGCCAGGTGCCAGGCGTCTCTTGTGCCCTGGGAGCACGCCGTGATCCACGACATCGGGATCGAGCCCGATATCAGCCTCATGGGCGCGCTGCCGATCGGCTTGCAGATCCATGGAGCGGCACACGAAATAATAGACCGAAGCCGCCACCGGCAGGCCGATTATCATCGAGATATCAGCGCCGCCGAGCGCGGTGGCGATCGGGCCGGTGTAGAAGCCGGTGCTGAAAAAGGGGATCATCGAGGCAAAGCCGACTGCATAGGCGGTCAGACCGCGCCAGTTCCAGCGTTCATACATTCCGTTGGGGTTGAAAATCTCCCTGATCGAGTAATGGCCTTTTCGCACGATATAGAAATCAACGAGGTTGATCGCGGTCCATGGCGTGAACAGGTAGAGCAAAATCCCCAGGAAATTGCCGAACTCGGTCATGAAGTTGCCCGTCGCCTCGATGGTGATGATGGAGGCGAGGACGGTGGAGACCAGCATGGCGAAGATGCGCTTGGCCGTAGTCGGGCGAATGGATTTCAACGAATCCGCGACACTGAGAAATGTCAGCGACGCGCCATAGGAATTCAGCGAAGTGATCGTGACCAGCCCGAACAGGGAGACAATCAGCAAGGGCTTGCCGAACCCGGGCAGAACCGCGTTGGCTGCTGTTTGCAGCGCTGTCGGCACATCCAGCGTCGGGTACAGCGCGCCGGCAACGGTGCCGACCAGCATCATCCAGGCGCCGCCGATGAAGGCTCCCAGAAAGGTCCACCAGAACGAGGCCTTGACACTGACATTGACGGGCAGATAGCGCGAATAGTCGGAGACATAGATAGACCATGCGAGCTGATAGGCCGCGGCCGCGAAAAGCTGGGTCAGAAAGGGAATGGTTTTGAAATTGCCAAGGTTGAACTGGGCGGCCGGAATATGCAGGTGCGGCACCAGTACCGTGAAGAGAAACAGTGCCGCGACCATCACATAGGCGATGCCGCGCTGGGCGAGATGGATGAGGTCATACCCGATGACCGCGAGCCCCAAAGCCAGGACGGTGAATACGACGATGATGAGGGTCGTGTTGCCGCCATAGAGGGATTGCACCGCCTGCGCCGCCAGCACCTGATTGAAGGAGTTGAAGCCAATATACGAGACAAGCGCAACCCCCCAGACCAGCAGCGCGCCCACGAAGCCAAATTGCGGGCGGGACTGGATCATCTGCGGCAGGCCGAGCTGTGGCCCCTGGGTTGAGTGAAACGCCATGAAAAACGTGCCCAGAGCCCCGCCCAGAATCACCGCTATGGCCATCCAGATCAAATTTCCACCCAGCGCCACGCCGACAATGCCCGTCGCCACGGTGGCGAGATGGGCATCGCCCGAAAACCAGACCGGCCATAAATGCCAAACCTTGCCGTGCCGCTCGGCGACCGGCACATAATCGATTGATCGTTTTTCAATAAACGCCTGTTTTTTGCTTTTTGTCACAGGTTCCTCCTCTTTATGATTTCTTTGCGGCTGGCGCGGCAGCGCATGCCACGCGCATCCGGTTGGGGCGGCGCCCCGGATGAGCTCAAGACATTTCCTCGGTTGATGGCCGCTTCCCAAACGTCATCGCTGCTGTCTTGGTGGACAGAATAAGAAGGGCCACCAATTCAGCGCAACGCCGAAAAAAGTCATCATAACATACGCTGGGTGTATGGCGCCGCTGCCTTTCACCCCTGGCTGGCCTGCCGGCTCACGGGGGGGGCGGGGTGCATGTCGGCGCCATAATCGGCCAGCCGTGGCACCGGCAAGGGGGGTAACTGATTGAGGTTTTTCAGATAGGCATCATAGCTCTCCAGGATCGCGCGGCGTGCCTCGGGCGTGATGTAGGGAACATGATACGCCACAAAGGAAGGCAGCACCTCAAACCCGGCATAGCCGAGCGTGCCGCGCAGCATGTGGCGCAGCATGAGATCCATCTCGCCATGCACGCCGTGGGGGGCAAACATGTAATCGCGGCCACCGCAGCTATAGGCCAGCAGGGCGCGCCTGCCGCGCATGCCGCCACGGTCGTAGAAGCGCTGCCCGCCATAAATCTTGCCCGAGACGAAAACCCGGTCGATCCACCCTTTCAGAATCGCGGGCACCGAGCACCAGAACAGCGGGAAACTGAAGATCAGGAGGTCGCAGGCCAGAAGTTTTTCCAGCTCCCCGGCAATGTCCGGGGCGATTGCCCCCGCCGCCACATTCTCGCGCTGCTCCAGCGCATACACCAGATATTCCTGATTCTTGCGGACACCGAAATCCGCCGCGCTGGCCACCGGGTTCCAGCCCATGGCGTACAGATCCGAGACCATCACCTCATGGCGCTCCGCCGTCAGCGTCGCCACCGCCTGGCCGAGCATCGCGCCGGTGAAGGACTGGGGCTCCGGATGAGCGTGGACAATTAAAACCTTCATCGCCTTTGTTTCTCCCGCGCGCGGCGCTGCTCCACCAAGGGCGCTGGCCATTGCCAAAATGGGTTGAACGTTTATTCAATATCTCCTATAAACTCCAAAGCCAATCCCGGCAAGATACAACATGCCGTCGGGCATATCACCACGGGAGCCACACGACCCCATGACCCTGCCAGATATCCTCACCCACGCCGCCGGAGGCGTGCGGACAATTCAACTCGACCGCCCCGCCAAGCGAAACTCCTTGGCCCGGCCACATCTCGACGCGCTCCGCCACCTGCTTGGCGCCTATGCGAAAGACCCGGAGGTGCGCTGCCTGGTGCTCACCGGCACCGGCAACAGCTTTTGCGCCGGGGCCGATGTTGATGAATGGGCCGAAGCCGAGGCCCGCGGTGAGCTGGGCAGCTATGGCTGGACCGAGAAAGCCCATGCGCTGGTCGAAGCGCTGGCGGCGTTTCCCCGCCCCACCGTGGCGGCGCTCAATGGCGCGGCGGTCGGGGCTGGGGCCGATCTGGCGTTCGCGTGCGATTTTCGCATCGCCACGGCCAGCGCCTGGCTGCGGTGCGGCTATACCGCCATGGGCTTCAGCCCCGACATGGGCGGAACCTGGTTTCTCCCGCGGATCGTTCGCGCCGATGTCGCGCGGCGCTTCATTTTTTTGAACGATCGTTGGCCGGCTGACGCGGCCTGCGCCGCCGGTCTGGTGTCCGAGAGCATCGCCGACGAGGCGTTCATGGCGCATGTGGCGGAGTTTGCTGGCTGTCTCGCCGCCGGGCCAAGCCTGGCCTTTGGCCATGCCAAGGCGCTGCTGCGCCAGGCGCTCACTAATAGCCTGGCGGAGCAATTGCGGGCCGAGCAGGCGGCGGGCTTGGCCTGTGGCCATAGCGAAGACGGGCAGGAAGCTCTGCGTGCGGCGGTCGAGGGGCGCGCGGCCCGGTTTTCAGGGAGATAAATCATGGATTTTTCATTGACCTCCGAGCAGGACATGCTGGTCGCATCGCTGCGGAACTTTGTCGAGAAAGAGCTGCGGCCGCACGAATTCATGGTGGACCGCGCCGATGAGGTGCCCCAAGACCTTGCCGCCGCCATCCGCGCCAAAGCGATAGAGCAGGGCTTTTACGCCTTCAACATGCCCGAGAGCGTGGGCGGCGGCGGGCTCGATCATGTCACCCAGGCGCTGGTTGAGCGCGAGCTTGGCCATAGCAGCTGGGCGCTGCATGTTTTCGTGGCGCGTCCCAGCAAAATCCTCATGGCCTGCCAGGGCGACCAGATCGAGCGCTACCTGAAACCGACCGTGCGGGGCGAGCTGGTGGATTGTTTTGCCCTGACCGAGCCTGGCGCCGGTTCCGATGCCATGGGCATCCGCACCAGCGCGGTCCCCGATGGGGGGGATTTCATCATCAACGGCAGCAAGCATTTCATCAGCCATGCCGCGCATGCTGATTATGTCATCCTCTTCGCCGTCACCGGCGAGACGGTGGCGCGCGGGCGCCGGCGCAAGCAGGTCACCTGCTTCCTGGTCGACAAAAACACCCCAGGCATGACTGTGCATCGCGGCCCCCGCTGCACCAGCCTGCGCGGGTATCATCAGTCGGAAATTTTCTTCACTGACTGCCGGGTCAGCGCCGGGCAAATTCTGGGCGAGGTGCATCAGGGCTTTGAGCTCGCCAATGACTGGCTGACGGCGGGGCGCGTGATGGTGGCGGCCAACAATGTCGGCCGCGCCCAGCGCGCCTTCAACATGGCCGCGGAATGGGCCGCGACCCGCCAGCAGTTCGGCAAGAGAATCGGAGAGTTCCAGGGCACATCATTCAAAATCGCGGATATGGCGAGCGAGATCCGCGCCGCCGAGCTGGTCACGCTCTATGCCGCGAGCCGGCTCGACCAGGGCGCCATGACCGATGGCGATGCCGCCATGGCCAAGCTGCTCGCCACCGAGACACTGGGGCGCGTCACCGACCATGCGGTGCAGATTTATGGTGGCATGGGGCTGATGGATGAATTGCCGATTGAACGCTTTTGGCGCGATGCGCGCATTGAGCGCATCTGGGAGGGAACATCGGAAATCCAGCGCCACATCCTCTCCAGGGAGATACTCAAACGCTATGGTTAACTAAACGGTGACCAGTGTTGAGCCCCCCCGGATGAGGATTTTTATGTTGGCGATGAACGTTTTGTGGTGACAAAGGTGATCGACCTGGCGGTGGGCATCGGCGCGTTGTGCCGGAAACCGTTCCGTAAGGTTATTGCGCCGTCTGGTAGTAGAAGGCAAAGGCATCCATCGTCGGGCTGAGAGATCTGATGCATCTGCCGCCATTGGTGCAATATTGGTAGATTTCCTGATTATTGCCGTTCACGCCGATCGGCGTGCCGGGGAGCTGCTGGCCGCCGCAGGCGGCGAGCGAGAGCAGCGCGAGGCCGCCGAGCAGAACGAAGAGGTTTTGCCGCCAGGCATGGTTGCGAAGGGCACTCAAAGACGATTCCAGAATGAATTCCAAAACGCAGCTCCTTTCGTTGGCGGGATGTTATGTTTGATTCGCCGCCGGTCTGATGGGAAGTGCCCAAAGCTAGCACGCCCCTGGCCTTGAGCGCCATGGGATTGTGCTTGCGCCGGCGGGGCTGTGCTGTGCGGGTTGTTTGGCGTTGCCCGCGCTATGGCGCGGGCGTTTCTCCGCCAAGGTCGGGCAGGGCGGCGCCTTGGTAGGCGAGATAACCGCGCTGGGTGGTGATATGGTCGGCGAGGAATCTGGCATCATGCCAGACACCCCAGATGAAGGAGGAGCCGCGCCGCGACTGCCAGGGCAGGCCGAGGAAATACAGGCCAGATTCGGCCGAGACGCCGCGCTGATGTTTGGGCGCGCCTTTTTCGTTGAAGCTGTCGAGTTTCAGCCAGCTGTAATCTGTTGAAAATCCGGTCGCCCAGATGATGGAGGTGATCCCCGCCGCCTTCAGGTTCAGCTGGAGGATGGGATTGGTAACGCAGTCCGGGTCGGGGGGGATTTCCCGCGCCGTGGGCTCTTGCGGCAGGTTTATGCCGTTGCGGGCGATGTAGGCATCCGCCTCGTCCAGCACGGAGAGGTAGTTCTTGTCGCCCCGGGCGAGGTTTTCAGCCAGGTCCGGCGCGAAGTTCATCGTGCCGTGCTTGAAGGATTCCGTCCGGCCGAGCAGCGTGATGCCCTGCTGGGCGAGGCGGCGAAAGTCGATCGTATAGCCGCCCTGCGCGCCGCTCACCGCGATCGTGACATGCTCGGCCGTTGGCGGGGCCGAGGCGTCCCATTTGTTGAGCACGCCGAGCCACCAGACGAAGTCTCGCCCGCGATAGCGCCGGGGCGGACGGTCATGCGGGCCAATTGAGAGATGCACGCGCCGGCCCGCGCGCGCGAGCTCATCGGCGATCTGCGTGCCCGAGGAGCCGCTGCCGACCACGAGCACCGCGCCATCGGGCAACTGCGCGGGGTTGCGGTAGGAATCTGAATGGATCTGTATTATATCTGCATCTTTTGGAACCAGCGGCGGGATGACGGGGGCCTGAAAGGCGCCGGTGGCGACAACGACATAGCCGGCCTCGAACGTGCCGGCCGAGGTCTCGGCCAGAAAGCCGGGATGGCCGGCGGCGTTGCGGCGGACTTCGCGCACCTCCACGCCGCAGCGTATGGGGGCGTTGATCATATCCGCATAGGCCTCGAAATAATCCGCCACCTTGTCCTTGGGCACGAAGGCGTCCGGGCCGTAGCCGGAGAATTCCATGTTGGGGAAACGGTCATGCCAAGCGGGGCCGTTGGCGACCAGTGAGTCCCACCGGCTGGTGCGCCAGCGCTCCGCGATGCGCTGGCGTTCCAGCACGAGATGAGGAATGCCGGCCTTGCCCAGA
>JAKBAQ010000131.1 GCA_021808985.1 Pseudomonadota bacterium | reverse complement strand
TGTTAAGCCAGGGCCCCAGCGCCTCTGTCCGGCCAGCCATCACCATCCTGCTTTCAACCTATAATGGCGAACAGTTCCTGCAAGCGCAACTTGAGAGTTTTTCCGCCCAGCGTTACACCAACTGGGCCCTGCTCTGGCGTGATGACGGCTCCGCCGACTCCACCATCGCCATCATGCGCGCCTTCGCCGCCGCCAATCCCGGCCGCTGCACCGAGGCCGCCAGCTCCGGCCCGCATCTCGGCGCGGCGGAAAGCTTTCTCACCCTGCTGCAGGAGAGCCAGGGCGCTGAAATGGTCGCCTTTTCCGACCAGGACGATGTCTGGCTGGCCAACAAGCTGCAGCACGCGGTGGAATCCCTTCACCCCGCCGGCCACGCGCCCGCGCTCTACTGCGCCCGCCAATATCTGGTGGACGCCGCCTTGCGCGGCACCAAGCTCTCCGCGCTGCACCACAACACGCCCGGCTTTCCCGCCAGCCTCACCCAGAACATCGCCAACGGCAACACATTGGTGATGAACGCCGCCGCCGCCCGCCTGGTCAGCACCTTCGGCCGCCCCGAAGGCACGGTGCATGACTGGTGGAGCTACATCGTCGTCTCCGCCTGCGGCGGCCATGTCATGTTTGACCCTCGGCCCCAGGTGCTCTACCGGCTGCACAAGAACAACCTCATCGGCTCAGCCCGCCCGCTCCCCGCCCGCGCGCTCGCCGCCATCCGCCGTGGCCCGAAAATATTCATGACCATGATGCGCCGGCACGCTGATTATCTGGCCGCCGGCGCCAGCCACCTCACCCCGCAATCCCGGCAGGATCTCAACACCATCCACACCGCCCTGCGCGGCGGCATGTTCCCCCGCCTCGCGGCGCTGCGCTGCACCCGCTTCCGCCGCCGCACCCTGCTGGAAAACCTGCTGTTCAGCTTCTGGTTCATCACCGAAAAACCCTCCACCCCCCAGGCCGCGCCCAGTTTCGCGCGCAAACCCGGGCAAATCACGCCCGAGCCCGAAGAGCTGCGGCTCCCCCGCCGCGCGGTCCAGTCCCAAACCTAAAGGATAATTCTCAAAAGTTTTTTGGGGTCTGGCCCTTTTTTGCAAAAAAGGGCCAGAATCTTGGGGCGCTTTTTATAAAAAGCACCCCAAACCCCGCAAAAATTTTTAATAATTTCAGCCAGCCGCCGCCAACTCAGGCCGCGGCGCGCCGCTTGGCCGGCGGCTGCGGCGCCGGGTCATCCACGCTCGGGCTCAAGGCCTCCAGCAGCGCATTGCGCAACTGGTTGAGCTTGCGCTCATTTTCCACCTTCATGCCGAACACGTCCTTCACATAGAACACGTCCACCGCGCGCACCCCGTAGGTGGTCACATGCGCCGAGGCGATCTGCAGCCCCTGCGCCGAAATCGCCGATGTCACATCATGCAGCAGGCCGGGCCGGTCGCGTCCGTTCACCTCCACCACCGTATGCCGGTTGGAGGCGCGGTTATCCACCACCACCCGCGGCGGCACATGAATGGCGCGCATCCGCCCCGGAATCAGGCTGCGCGTCGCCTTGCGTATCTCCGATTCCAGCCTTAGCCGCCCCGAAAGCGCCTGCTCGATCAACGATGAAAGCCGCGCCAGCCGGTGCGGCGCGTCATAGGGCCCGCCATTGGCGTCCTGAATCCAGAACGTATCCAGCGCCATGCCGTCGGTCAGCGTATGAATCCGCGCATCCACGATCGAGGCCCCCGCAATCGCCAGCGCCCCCGCGATCCGGCTGAACAACCCGGCATGGTCGGCGGTATAAACCACCACCTCGGTCACCGCGCGCGCCGGCAGCGGCTCGGCATGCACGGTCAGCGGCGCCCCGCGCTGCCTGGCGTCGCGGATCATGCGCGCATGCCGCTCTATGCTCTCAGGGTCGAACCCAAGCCAGTACGAGGGATAGCCCAGCGTGAGAAACTCCTCCCGCGCCGCCTCCGGCCAATCCCCCAGCAGCGAGGCCACAACCTCCTTCACCCGGTTTATGCGCGTATCCCGCTCGGTGGTGGAGAGCCCGCCCTCCAGCACTTCCGCCACGCGCGAATACAGCTCGCGCAGCAGCGTCGCCTTCCAGCCGTTCCACACCTTGGGCGAAACCGCCCGCATGTCCGAAACCGTGAGCACCAGCAGCAGCCGCAGCCGCTCCGGGCTCTGGATGGTATCGGCCAGGTCCAGAATGGTCTTCGGATCATCGATATCGCGCGAGAACGCGGTCTGCGTCAGCATCAGATGGTGCAGCACCAGCCAGGAGACCATTTCCGTCTCCTCCGCGCTCAACCCCAGCGCCGGCCCCACGTAAAGCGCTATCTCCGCCCCCAGCACGGAATGGTCCCCACCGCGTCCCTTGGCGATATCATGCAGCAGCAGCGCCACATAAAGCGCCCGGCGAGACTGCACCTGGTCGATCAAATCCGTCGCGACCGGCGCGATCTCCTTCAGCTCCCCGGCCTCTATGGTGTTGAGCACCCGTATCGCATGCACGGTATGCACATCCACGGTATACACATGGTAGGTGTCGAACTGCATCTGCCCGACAATGCGCCGCCAATCCGGCAGATACCGCCCCAGTACCCCGGTCTCGTTCAGCAGCCCCAGCCAGCGCGCCGAGTCACATGTCCGCTCATCGCCATCATGCTCCTCCTGGCCGCAGAGCAGGTTCATGAACATCGCCGCCGCCTTTTTGTCCCCGCGCAGCTCCGCGCCCAGCGGGGCGGAGCGTATCAGCGTGCGCAGCGCCAGCGGATGCAGCTCCAGCCCACGGTCGCGCGCGCACAGCAGAATCCTGAAAATACTGCCAGGGTCCGTCTCCGGGTCATGCCCCGGCGCAAACAAAATCTTCCCGTCCGCCAGCACGAACCCGGCTTCCACCAGCGCCGCGTCGGTCTCGGCGGCAATCGCCGGCGGCCCCAGCGCCGCGCGCACCAGCGCCGGCTCCAGCACCCCCGTCACCCGCGCCACCTCGCGCACCATCAGGAAGTAGTGGCGCATGAAGCGTTCCACCCCATCCTGGCGCCCATGGCGCGTATAGCCCATGCGCGCGCCCACCACGGGCTGAAAATCGAACGTCAGCCGCTCTTCCGCCCGCCCGGCGACATAATGCAGATGAAACCGCACACTCCACAGATACTCCCACGCCCGCTTGCAGGAGCGCGCCTCCGTCGCGGTCAGAATCCCCCCGCCCGGCGCATCCTTGCCCACCAGCTCGGTCATCGCGAAGGTGTTGAACACATAGCGCGCGAGCCAGTAGAGCGTCTGCAAATCCCGCAATCCGCCCTTGCCCTCCTTCACATTCGGCTCGACCATGAACGGCGTCTCGCCAAACCGGCGGTGGCGCGCCGCGCGCTCGGCCTGCTTGGCGATGATATAGGCCCCCGGCCCATCCGCCGCGCAATCCGCCCGGAACGCCTTCTGGAAATCCGCGAACAGCGCCCTGTCCCCGGTCAGGCAGCGCGCATCCAGCAGCGAGGTCCGGATGGTGACATCGCTGCGCGCCTCATTCAGGCAATCCTGAATGGAGCGTGTGGCATGGCCCACCTTCAAGCCCAAATCCCACAGAAAATACAAAATGAACTCAACCGCCCGGTCCATCTTCGCCGAGGCTTTCCCCCCGGTGAGGAACAGCAGGTCGATATCCGAGAACGGCGCCAGCGTTGCCCGGCCATAACCGCCGGTGGCCGCCATCGCCAGCCTGTCGCGCTCCTCCAGCGGCAAAATCGCCAGCGTATAGGCGAACAGCGCATTCACCAGCTCATCCATCAGCCCCGCATGCAGGCGCGCGGCCGTCAGCCCGTTCAGCCCGTCCCGCTCAAAACGCTGCTGCACATGGCTCTGAATCCGGCCAAGCTGGCGGCGGAATCCGGCCAGGGCGGCATCGCGCGGCGGCGGGTCGCCCAACGGCAAAAGTTCGGCCAAAGCCACGGCGATTTCAGGTTGCTTGGGAGTTGTCAGCATATCGTACACGCTAGATCAATCGGCTGGACATGGGAAAGCCGTGTTTTAACAATTTGCCGAGATTTTTACGCAAAGCCGCCGCGCGCGCTCCATGTTCACGCATCCCCCGCCTCGCTCATGCGCTGGCGCAAGGCATACAGCGCCTCCAGCGCCTCGCGCGGGCTCATCCGGTCCGGGTCCAGCATTTCCAGCTCCGCCAGCAAATCCCGCCGCGCATCGGCCTGCTCCTGCGCCACGCCCGCGAACAGCGGCAGCGCCGCGCTCGCCGGCGCATTGCGCTCCGCCGCCTTCAGCAAAATTTCCGCGCGCCTGGCCACGCTCTCCGGCACCCCCGCGAGGCGCGCCACATGCACCCCCCAGCTGCGCTGCGCCGCGCCGCGCACCACCTCATGCATGAACACCACCTCGCCCTTGAACTCCTTCACCCGCATCGTGTAAGGCGCCAGCCTCGGCAAAGCCTCGGCGAGTTGAAATAACTCATGGAAATGTGTGGCAAATATGGCGCGGCAGCGATTCCCGTTATGCAGCGCCTCCAGCACCGCCTGCGCGATCGCGAGCCCATCGCGCGTCCCCGTGCCGCGCCCAATCTCATCGACGATCACAAAACTCTTCGGCCCCGCCTGATGCAATATCGCCGCCGTCTCGATCATCTCGACCATGAACGTCGATCGCCCCGAGGCCAGATCATCCGCCGCCCCCACGCGTGAGAACAGCCGGTCCACCAGCCCCAGCCGCATCGCCTCCGCCGGCGCCGGCAGCCCCGCCTGCGCCAGAATCACCGCCAGCGCGTTCTGCCGCAAATAGGTTGATTTGCCAGCCATGTTCGGCCCCGTCAGCAGCATCAGCCGCTGCCCCGCCAGCAGGCTGCACTGGTTGGGAATAAACCCAACCCCCGGCGGCAGCGCCGCCTCCACCACCGGATGGCGCGCCGCCTTAATCTCAAACACCTCATCATCCGAAAGCTGCGGGCAGCAAAACCGCTCCGTCGCGGCCAGCGCCGCGGCTGACTGCAGCACATCCACCAGCGCCAGCGCCTGCGCGCACGCCGCCAGCGCCTCGCCATGCGCCAAAACCTGCTTCACCAGCCAGGCGAACACAACCTTCTCGCGCCCCGCCGCCCGCCCCGCCGCTTCCGAAATCCGCTGGTCCAGCGCCGCGAGTTCCGGATGCGTGAAGCGCGCGCCATTGGCCATCCCCTGGCGCAGGATCAGCTCCGGATTTTCCCGCAGCTTCTCAACCGCGCCCGCCGGCGCCTCTATCACAAACCCCAGCTGCGCATGGTGGCGGATTTTCAGCGACGCCACGCCATACCTCACCGCCAACTCGCCCTGCAACGCGGCGATCACCTGGCGCGTATTATCCCGCAGCACCCGCTCGGCATCCAGCTCCGGGTCAAACCCCTCGGCAATCACCCCGCCATCCTCCAGCCGCGCCGGCGCCGGTTCCGCCAGCGCCCGGCCCAGCACCTGCGCCAGCGCCGGCGCCGGGTCCAGCGCCGCCGCCGCCTCATCCAGCAGCCGCCCGCCGCGCGGCACCAGCGGCAACAGCCGCGCCGCCGTGCCCAACCCCGCCGCAATCGCCGCCAAATCGCGCGGCGCCGCCCGCCCCAGCGCAATCCGCCCCAACGCGCGCGACACATCAGGCGCCCCCCGCAGCACCTTGCGCACCGCCTCGCCCTGCCCCGCATCGCGCAGCGCCAGCCACGCGCCCTGCCTGTCCTGCAGCGCCTCCAGCCGGTTCAGCGGCGCCGCCAGCCACGCCGCCAGCATCCGCGCCCCCGCCGCGCTCACCGTGCATTTCACCGCCGCCAGCAGGCTTCCCGCCTCGCCCCCGTCCCGGCTGTTCAAAATCTCCAAACTCGCCCGCGTCGCCGCGTCCATCTCCAGCTGCCCGGCCTCACCCGCGGGCACCGGATGCCCCAGCCGCGGCATCGCCCCCATCTGCGTCGCCGTGATATAGGCCAGCACCTGCACCGCCGCGCGCGCCTCGGCATCGCTGAACACGCCGAACGCATCCAGGCTGGCGGCATTGAACACCCGCGCCAGCTCCCGCCGCGCCGCCGCCGCCGCCGGCGGCGCCTGCATCGCCAGCCGCCCGCTCGCCACCAGCCGCCCCGCATGGGGCCCAAGCTCCACCGCCCCGGCGCACAGAATCTCCGCCGGGTCCAGCCGTCCCAGCACCGCCGGCAGCCCCGCCGCGTCGGTCGCCTGCGTCTCGAACAGCCCGGTGGAAATATCCGCCCAGGCCACGCCCAGCCGCCCGCCCTCGGGCACAATCGCCACCAGATAATTCGCCCGCCCCGCCTCCAGCAGCGAGTCCTCGGTAATCGTCCCCGATGTCACCAGCCGCACCACCGCGCGGCTCAGCGGCCCCCGCGCCCCGCGCGCCTTCGCCGCCGCCGGGTCCTCCATCTGCTCCACGATCGCAACCCGGAACCCCCGGCGGATCAGCCGCGCCAGATACATCTCCGCCTGCGCCACCGGCACCCCGCACATCGGCACCGGCTGCTCCTGATGCTTGCCCCGCGCCGTCAGCGCGATATCCAGCGCCGCCGAGGCCGCCTGCGCGTCAGCAAAAAACAGTTCGTAGAAATCCCCCATGCGGAAAAACAGCAGCGCATCCTCGTGTTCCGCCTTTATGGCGAACCACTGCGCCATCGCGGGAGAAGCACCTGTCGCATCGCTTGGTATCATACCCGGCATTAATGCCGGTTTCGCATCCGCTTGCCAAATGCCGGCACTCAAACATCCACCCTCGAATGCCCGCTCTCAAACCACGCGCCCCAGCGCCCGCGCGCGGAATCCCCTACCGCGCCACCACGCGCGCCGCCGGCTCCGTCGCGCCTTGCCACAGGCATAGCGGCATCCCCGTCACCAGCAATTCCCCAAACGCCTCCGCCGGCACCGGGCGGCTGAACAAATATCCCTGAGCCTGGCCGCAACCATAGGCGTTGAGAAGTTCCGCCTGCCGCGGCGTCTCCACCCCCTCGGCGGTCACCACCATGCCCATGCGCTCCGCCAGGCCGATAATCGCCAGAATGATCGAGCTGTCATCCTTCTCATAGCCCAGGTCGCGGATGAA
The DNA here is from genome assembly GCA_021808985.1 of Pseudomonadota bacterium. Taxonomy (GTDB): domain Bacteria; phylum Pseudomonadota; class Alphaproteobacteria; order Acetobacterales; family Acetobacteraceae; genus Acidocella. The sequence continues at coordinate 736 of JAKBAQ010000131.1, read as the reverse complement.
CGAGCGGTCGATCTTGATCTTGTCGAACGGAAACCGCCGCAAATAGCTCAGCGACGAATAACCTGTACCAAAATCGTCCAGCGCCACCCGCACACCCCGCCCATGCAGCTGCCACAGCGCGTCCACCGTCTCGCTGTTGGTCTCCAGCATGGTCGTCTCGGTAATCTCCAGCTCCAGCCGCCCCGGCTCCAGCCCGGCCTGCGTCAGCGCGCGGTCGATAATCTCCACCAGCCCGCTATCGCGGAACTGCAACGGCGAAAGATTAACCGCAATTCCCACATGCGCCGGCCAGTTCGCCGCCTCCCGGCACGCCTGCCCCAGCACCCATTCGCCAATCTGCCCAATCAGCCCGGCATCCTCCGCCAAGGCGATGAAATCGCCCGGTGGCAGCAGCCCGCGCTTCGGATGCTGCCAGCGCAGCAGCGCCTCCGCGCTCACAATCTTCCCATCCGCCAAATTCACCTGCGGCTGATACTCCAGGCGGAATTCCCCCCGCAGCACCGCCTGCCGCAGGGCTGACTGCAAAATGCGCCGGTCCTTCTGCCGCTCATCCATCTCCACGTCATAAAGGCGCCACGCGCCGCGCCCCTCGGCCTTCGCCCGGTACAGTGCCAGATCCGCGTTCTTCATCAGCCCGCTCGGGTTCAGCCCATCGCGCGGCGCCATGGCGATGCCCACACTCATGCCGATCTGCACCATCTGCCCGTCGAAGTGATAAGGCCGTGACACCCGCTCG
>JAKBAQ010000130.1 GCA_021808985.1 Pseudomonadota bacterium | reverse complement strand
CCATTTCAGCCGCATCAGCTCCGCCAGCATCTCCGCGCGCCGCACCACCGGGATCAGCTTGCGCCGCGCCGCCAGCACCTCGGGATTATCCTTGGGCACGGCCGTGGATATCACCACCACCTGGGCATCGCCCAGGTTCTTCGCATCATGCCCCACCGCAACCCGAATCCCCGCCGCGCGCAGCCGCGCCACATTCGCGTTCTCGGCAATATCGCTGCCCTGCACGGCATAGCCCAGCTCATGCAGCACCTCGGCGATGCCTGACATGCCAATCCCGCCAATGCCGACGAAATGAATCGTCCCGATGGAAAGCGGCAACGCCCTCATGCGCGCGCCCCCGCCATCACCAGCTCCGCCAGCCGCTCCGCCGCATCCGCGCGCCCCGCGCGCGCGGCCGCTTGCGCCGCTTTCATCAAATCCTCAGGCTTCATCAGAATACTTTCAATTTTGTCAGCCAGCGCCTGGGCGCTCAGCCCGGCCTGGTCCAGCCGCCACGCGGCCCCCGCCGCCACCAGCGCATCCGCATTGGCGCGCTGATGATCATCAATGGCGTTGGGCAGAGGAATGAAAATGGCCGGCCGGCCCGCCACCGCGATTTCCGCCACGCTCGAAGCCCCGGCGCGCGCAATCACCAGATGCGCCCGCTGCAGCCGGGCCGCCACATCGTTGAAAAACGGCGCCAGCTCCGCCTCAATCCCCGCATCCTTCAGCGCCACACGCGCCGCGCCCAGTTCTTCCGTCCGGCATTGCTGGCTCACCACCAGCCGCGCCCGCAGCGCCGCCGGCAACAAAGCCAACGCCTGCGGCATCAGCGTGCCGAACACCTTGGCGCCGAGCGAGCCGCCCAAAATCAACAACTCAATTTTCTCATCCGGCGGCGCATAGCCCCGCCCATGCAGCGCCGCCACCGCCGGGCGCACCGGGTTGCCCAGCAGCACGGTCTCAACCCCCGCCGGCACCGCCGAGGTCTTCTCAAAACTCAGCACCAGCACATCGGCCAGGCGCGCCAGCAGCCGGTTCGCCCGCCCCAGCACCGCGTTCTGCTCATGCAGAAAAATCCTTGGCCGCCGCCCCAGCAAAACCGCCGCCAGCACCGGCGGCACGGCGGGGTAGCCACCAAAGGCCACCACCACGCCGGGCCGCAGCGTCCGCAATATCTTGCGCGCCTGGAACACGCCCCGCGCCAGGGCCACAACCCCCTCCAGCGCGCTGCGCAGGCTGCGGCCCGAAAGCCCTGCCCCCGCGATCACATGCCGCTCCGCCTTGGCGAACACCGCCGAGGACAACCCGCCCGAGCGCGCATCGGTGAGCAGCACCACGCGCACGCCGCGCGCCAGCAGCGCCGCCGCCAGCGCCTCGGCCGGGAAAAAATGCCCCCCCGTGCCGCCGGCCGCGATGACCACCGGCGCGCTCATGAGTACTCACCCTGATGCCGCTTGCGCGTCAGCGCCAGCAAAAACCCCATCTGCATCGAAACCGCCAGCACGGAGCTGCCGCCATAGGAGATGAACGGCAGCGTCATCCCCTTGGTCGGGATCAGCGAGAGCGACGAGGCCATGTTCACGAACGCCTGCAGGCCGAACCCCACGATCAGCCCGCCGGCGGCCAGCACCACGAAGAGGTTCGGCTCCGCCAGCAGGCGCACCAGCGCGCGCATCACGATGGCGGCGAACACGAAAATGATGAACCCGCAGAAAAACAGCCCAAACTCCTCGCCCGCCACGGCGAACACGAAATCCGCCCGCGCATCGGGCAGATAATGCTTCACCTGCCCCTCGCCCGGCCCCAGGCCGAACATCCCGCCATTGCCGAAGGCCGAGAGCGCGGTCAGCGCCTGATAGGCCGAATCCTTGGTCGGATGCAGAAACAGTTCCACGCGCGTATGCACGTGCGAGATGAACAGGAACGCCGCGATGAAGGCCAGCACCACCAGGGCAGCCGCGGCACCCACCCATTTCATCTCCATGCCGTCGAGATAAAACTGCGCGAACACCACCATGGTGAACAAAAACGTCATGCCGATATCGGGCTGCATCTTCAGCATCAGCGCCACGATGAGAAACACCCCAAGCGCCGCCCGCTTGCCGGGAAAGCCCGGCGTGCGCCGCGCTTCGGCGATCAGCCAGGCGATGATGATGATGAAGCCCGGGCGCAGAAACTCGCTCGGCTGAATGGTGAAGCCGGGCAGCGAAATCCAGCGGTTCGCGCCATCCACCCGCACGCCATGCACGAGCGTGAAGCCGGTGAGGAAGAAGAACACGATCCCCAGCCCCAGCGCGCTCAGCTTCACCTGCCGCAGCGAGAGCATGGACATGCCCAGCATCACCACCCCGCCCATGCCGAGGAAGAGAATCTGGCGGACCATCTCCATCGTATGCGGGTCGCTCAGCCGCATGGAAATTCCCGGCGTCGCCGCCAGCGCCAGCACGTAGCCCACGCCGATCAGCACCGCGAGCGCCAGCAGCGTCACCCGGTCAACGCTCCACCACCAGCGGCCGACCAGCGATGTATCAGCGCGTGAGAGCGGCGGCATTACACACCCCCCTTGCCAATTCGGCGAAGCGCGCACCGCGCGCCTCGAAATCGGTGAACTGGTCGAAGCTGGCGGCAGCCGGCGAGAACAGCACCACCCCCGCCCCGCTTTCCTTCGCCGCCGCAAACGCCAGGGGCACCGCCGTCTCCAGCGTTCCGGCCACCTCGCTCGCCACGCCATGCGCGCGCAGCGTGGCGGCGAAGGCCGGGCCGTCGCGCCCGATCAGAAACGCCTTCTCGATGCGCGGAAAATAGTCCGCCAGCGGGTCAATCCCGCCGACCTTGCCCACGCCGCCGGCAATCCACACAAAGCGCGCGTAGCAGCCCATCGCGCGGGCCGCCGCGTCGGCGTTGGTGGCCTTGCTGTCATTGATGAAGCGCACCCCCTCGCGCAGCGCCACCTCCTGCTGCCGGTGCGCCAGGCCGGCAAAGCTCGCAATCCCGCGCGCGATCGCCGCCTCATCCACCCCCAGCGCCCGCGCCGCCGCCGCCGCCGCCGCCGCGTTCTGCGCATTATGCTCACCCGGCAGCGCCCGCGCCCCGCTGGCGCCGCCCACGCCGGAAACCCGCACCACCCGCGCCGCCTGGCCATCCAGCCAGTCCGCCATGGCGCGGGAGGGGGCATCATCCACGCCCACCACCGCCACGCACCCCGCGTCCTGCCGCGCGAAAATGCCGCGCTTGGCGGCGGCGTAGCCCTCCATGTCGCCATGGCGGTCCAGATGGTCTGGCGAAAGATTCAGCATCACCGCGACATCGAAGCGCAGTGTGACGATTCGTTCCAACATATAGCTGGACATTTCCAGCACATAAACGCCCTCGTCGGGCAGCCGCGGCAGCGCCAGCGCCGCCGGCCCCAAATTCGCCCCCGCCGCGTTGGGCACGCCGGCCACGTCCAGAATATGCGCCAGCAGCGCCGTGGTGGTGGATTTCCCGTTGGTCCCGGTAATCCCGGCAAAGCGCGCCTTGCTGCCGCTGCCCCGCACGGCGCGGAACAGCAATTCCGCATCGGTGAGCACCGGCACGCCCCGCGCCAGCGCCCATGCCGCCTGCTCATGCGCCTTGGGCAATTTATGCGCGATCCCTGGCGAGATCACCAGCGCATCCACCCCACCCGGCACCTCGGAGGGCCTGGCCACGGTGAACCCCACCGCCGCCTCGCGCGCGCGCGCCGCGTCATCCCACACGAACACCCGCGCCCCCATCTCGCGCAGCGCCCGGGCCGCCGGCAGCCCCGCTTTGCCCAGCCCCAGCACGGCAAAACGCATCCCGACGAAGACCGGCCCGTAGCTCATCGTATCTTCAGGGTGGCCAGCCCCACCAGGCCCAGAATCATGGCGATGATCCAGAACCGGATCACGATCGTCGGCTCCGCCCAGCCTTTTTTCTCAAAATGGTGGTGCAGCGGCGCCATCAAAAACACCCGCCGCCCCGTGCGCTTATACCAGAACACCTGCACGATGACCGATACGGTCTCCACCACGAACAACCCGCCCACGATCGCCAGCACGATCTCGTTCTTGGTCGCGACCGAGACAGCCCCCAGCGCCCCGCCCAGCGAGAGCGAGCCGGTATCGCCCATGAACACCGCCGCCGGCGGCGCGTTGAACCACAAAAACCCCAGCCCCGCGCCGATCAGCGATGAGAGGAACACGGTCAGCTCGCCCGAGCCGGGAATGAAGTTGATCTCCAGATACCCGGCGAAAATCTTGTTCCCCACCAGATACGCGATCAGCCCGAACACCGCCGCCGCGATCATCGCCGGCACAATCGCCAGCCCGTCCAGCCCGTCCGTCAGGTTCACCGCGTTGGAGGCCCCCATCATCACGAACATCGCCACCAGCGGGAACAAGAGGCCGAACGGGATCAGCACGTTCTTCAGCATGGGCAGCGCCAGCTCGCTGCCCAGCGGGGCGGGCATCAGCCGCGTCATCCACACCGCCGCCACCAGGCCTATGCCCGCCTGCGCCACCAGCTTCACCCGGCCTGAAACCCCCTTGGTGTTGCGCCGGGTCAGCTTCAAAAAATCATCCGCGAAGCCGATGCCGCCATACCCGAAGGTGACCAGCAGCGCCGCCCAGATATAGCCGTTGCGCAAATCCGCCCAGATCAGCGTCGAGAGCCCGAGCGCGATCAAAATCAGCACCCCGCCCATGGTCGGCGTGCCTTTTTTCTCGATCAGATGCCGCTCCGGCCCATCGGTGCGGATCGGCTGCCCATGCCGCTGCACCGATTTCAGATACCGGATCACCTTCGGCCCGGCCCAGAAGCTGATGACCAGCGCGGTAAGGCACGCCCCGCCAGCCCTGAAGGTGATGTAGCGGAACAGGTTGAACACATGCACATGCCCAGCCAGGGGGAAGAGAAGCGCGTACAACATCAGGCGGGGCTTTCCAGAACCGAGATCACATCACGCATGCGGCTGCCATAGCTGCCCTTCACCAGCACGGTGTCGCCCGCGTGCAAGGCGGCCTTCACCAGCGGGGCTAGGGTGGCGGCGTCAGCCGCATGCGCCCCCTGCTTGGACCGCGGCAGCGAGTCGAACAAAGCCCTGCTATGCTCCCCGCATGTAAAAACACGCTCGGCGGCGGCCAAAACCGCCGGCAAAAGCCCCAGATGCTCGTCTTGCGCGAAATCCCCCAGTTCCAGCATGTCGCCCAGCACGGCCACATGCCGCCCAGGTTGCAGCGCCAGCACCGCCAGGGCCGCGCGCATCGAGGCGCCAGAGGCGTTATAGCTCTCATCCAGCAGCACCGCCGCGCCGCCCGCCACGGCAATCCGCCGCCGCGCGCCCCGGCCGGTGAAGGGCGTAAACCCATCCAGCGCCGCCGCCGCGCGCGTCAGCTCCAGGCCCAGCCCGTCCGCCGCCGCCAGCACCGCCAGCCCGTTCATCGCCATATGCCGCCCCGGCGCCGCCAGGCCGAACCATACCGGCACGCCCTCTATCTCGCCCGCCACCTCGCAGGCATCGGCGCCATGCTTCAGCTCCAGCAGCCGCGCCTCCACCGCGCCCTCGCCAAACACCAGCGCGCGGCACCCCGGCGGCACCGCCGCGCGCAGCAGGGGCAGAAACCGCGTATCCCCAGGCAGCACCGCCGTCCCGCCCGGCACCAGCCCGCAAAACACCGCCGCCTTCTCTTGCGCGATCGCCTCCTCAGAGCCCATCAGCCCCAGATGCGCCCGGTCCACACAGGTGATAATCGCCACATCCGGCCGCACCAGCGCCGCCAGCGGCGCGATCTCGCCGGGATGGTTCATGCCGATCTCGAACACCCCGAACGCGGCATCGCTTGGCATGCGCGCCAGGGTAAGCGGCACGCCGATATGGTTGTTGAAGCTGGCCTCCGCCGCGTGCACCGGGCCAAAGGCGCACAAGGTCCGGCGCAGCATCTCCTTGGTCGTGGTCTTGCCCACGCTGCCCGTCACCGCCACAACCTTCGCGCCCGCCCGCGCCCGCGCCGCGGCACCCAGCCGCTCCAGCCCGCGCAGCGTGTCCTCAACCACGATCACCCGGCCCGGCATGGGCTTTGAGACCAGCGCCGCCGCCGCGCCCTTCTCCAGCGCCGCCGCCACGAACTCATGCCCATCGCGCGCGCCGTGCAACGCCACGAACAAATCCCCCGGCGCCAGCGTGCGGGTATCAATGCTGATCCCGCTCACATCCCAGGCCGCATCCACGCCGAACACCGCGCGCAGCTCCGCAGCACTCCACAGCGCGCTCATGCCACCCCTCCCAGCTCGCGTATCACCGAGGCATCGTCAAAAGGTATCACCTCGCCCTGCACGATCTGCCCCTGCTCATGCCCCTTGCCGGCCACCACCAGCACATCGCCGGCGCGCAACGCGCTCAACCCGGCGGCAATCGCCGCCCGCCGGTCGCCGATCTCCACCCCGCCAGGGCAGGCCGCCAGCACCGCCGCGCGGATCAGCGCCGGGTCCTCGCCGCGCGGGTTGTCATCGGTCACGATCACCAAATCAGCCAGCCGCGCCGCCTGCGCGCCCATCAGCGGCCGCTTGCCCGCGTCGCGGTCCCCGCCCGCGCCGAACACGATCACCAGCCGCCCGGCGGCATGCGGGCGCAGCGCGCTCAGCACCCGGGCGATGGCATCGGGCGTATGCGCGTAATCCACATAGGCCGCCGCGCCGTTATCCAGCACCAGCGCGCGCTCAAGCCGCCCGCGCACCCCTTGCAGCCGGGGCAGATAGCCAAACGCATCCGCCACCCCCACCGTCTCGGCCAAGGCCGCCGCCAGCACCGCGTTATCAGCCTGAAAACGCCCCGGCAGATGCAGATCCACCCGTCGCCCGGCCGCGAAAACCTCCTGCCCGTCCGGCCGCGCCTCCACCCGCTCCACCGCCACCGGGGCAAAATCCAGCCCCCGCCGCGCCGCGATCTCACCAAGCCGCGCCAGCGTCTCCCCATCCATGTCCGCCATCGCCCGCACCGCCGCCCCGCGCGGCAGCAGCACCTCGAAGAGCCGCAGCTTCGCCGCCCGGTAGGCCTCCATCGAGCCATGATAATCGAGATGGTCGCGGGTCAGGTTGGTGAACCCGGCGGCGGCAAAGCGCAGCCCGTCCAGCCGGCTCTGCTCAATCCCGTGGCTCGACGCCTCCATCGCCACATCCGTGAAGGCGCGCTCCGCCAGCATCGCCAGCGTGTTCGCCAGGCTCACCGGGTCCGGCGTGGTCAGCGAGCCGCTCGGCGCCACTCCCGGCGCAATCACCCCCAGCGTCCCCAGCGAGGCCGCCATCCGCCCCGCCGCGGCCAGAATCTGCCGCAAAAAATCCACCGTGCTGGTCTTGCCGTTGGTCCCCGTCACCGCCACCAGCCGTTCTGGCATCTTGCCCGCCAACTCCACCGCCAGCTCCGCCAGCCGCGCGCGCGGCGTGGCCGAGCAATAAAGCGGGCGTGGCGGCACGCCCGGCGGCCAGCTCGTCCCCTCCGGCGCCAGCACGGCCACGGCCCCGCGCGCCACCGCCTCGGCGATGAACCGCCGCCCATCCGCCTTGGCCCCCGGCAGCGCCACGAACAGGAACCCCGACCGCACCGCCCGGCTGTCGGCCGTTATGCCGCTCACCCCGTTCACCTCAGGACTCCTCATGCCCATCCCCGCCCTCCAGCCGCGTCATGTGGCTGCCCTGCAGCGGATAAACCGGCGCCATCACCCCGTTATGCGCGCCATGGCCGGCATGCGAGGCCGAGAGCAGCGGCGCCGGGGCGCTCGCCGTCTTCGCCGGCGGCGGCGCCTCTGGCGGCGG
>JAKBAQ010000129.1 GCA_021808985.1 Pseudomonadota bacterium | reverse complement strand
CATGGTTTTGCATTTGTTACCAACACCGACTCTTTCCGCATCGCGGGGCCGGGCGGCACGTGTTGGGCTTCGCCGGAGGTTGGTATTGTCACCATGCCGGTCTTCATTGGTAATGGCCGTTACCTCTACATCCCCACCTATTCAGGCGGGGATGCCTATCTCTTCGTGGTCGACGCATCGAACTGCAAGACGCTCTGGCAAAGCCCGGACATGGAGGGTGGAGACGTCGTCCGTACGCCCCATGGCTTCTTCCTGCCCGGCGTGGGGCGGGTCGTCGCCGGGGATGACTGTCTGCCGCGCGTCGAGCCATAGCGCATTGGGTTAGTTAGCTGGCTACGCCCTTCTCTTCCGCCCACTCGGCAGCGGCCCCGGTGCAGCCGCGATGCCCTCCAGCACCGCCACCGTGGGGTTCTCCATCCCGCGCTCGATCCGGCTCACGTAGGTTCGCTCCACCCCGGCATCGACCACGAACGCCTCCTGCGAGACGCCGCGCGAACCGGCTTGGTGTTGCCGGCGTCTTCAACTCTCAAGTAAAAGGGACCGCCATGGGCGGCGGGCAAATTCAGCCCCTAGGTTAGGAAATGCACGAAGGCCGTTCTCAGCCCGGCCAGAGCCGCCTTGAGTTAGCGGCGCCCGCGCCCCGCGCGCTTGGCCACATATTTGCAAGGAATACCAACATGACCCGCCCGCCTCTGCCGCCCTTTGACCCCGAGACAGCCGCCCTCAAAGCCCGCCTGGCCGAGGATGCTTGGAACAGCCGCGACCCGGAAAGGGTCGCGCTGGCCTACACGCCAGACAGCCAATGGCGGAACCGGGTGGAGTTCATCAACGGCCGGGCCGAGATCGTCGCCTTTCTCACCCGCAAATGGATGCGGGAGCTGGAGTACCGGCTGATCAAGGAGGTCTGGAGTTTTCGCCTGAACCGCATGGCCGTGCGCTTTGCCTATGAATGGCATGACGATGCCGGCCAGTGGTTCCGCTCCTATGGCAACGAGCAATGGGAGTTCGACGAAAACGGGCTGATGCGCCGCCGCATCGCCTCGATCAACGATCTCGCCATCCACGCCGAGGAACGCCTGTTCCACTGGCCGCTGGGAGCGCGGCCGGCTGATCATCCCGGCCTCTCCGATCTGAACTTGTAGGCCACCGCAGAATACAGGGGATGTTCAGCCGCCACGTCCGGAGCCTGTACGCTCAGCGGGGCGTGCAGGATTTTGTCAGGCATACGGCATGGTGGCCGCCCGGTCATGCCCGTGCGAAGCTGGGGCGCCAAGCGAAAAGGAGAATGCCCATGGGCAAGCGTTTTGATCTGGTCGACGTGTTCCACGACGGCCCCTTCACCGGCAATCCGCTGGCCGTGGTGGCGGCGGCCGAGGGCCTGGACACGGAGACGATGCTGCGCATGACGCGCTGGTTCAACCTGTCGGAGACGGCTTTTTTGCTGCCGCCGGAAGACGGCCTGGCGGATTACAGGGTGCGCATCTTCACGCTGGAGCGCGAACTGCCCTTCGCCGGCCACCCCACGCTCGGGGCCTGCCATGCCTGGCTGAGCGCCGGTGGCGTACCGCGGCGGCGCGGCGAGATTGTGCAGGAATGCGGCGCCGGGCTGATCAGCATTCGGCCAGATGAGGGCCGCCTCGCCTTCGCGGCCCCGCCGCTGCTGCGGGGCGGGGCCGTCGATGCCGAAACCATGGCGATGCTCGCCGCCGTCCTGCGCCTCGACCCGGCGGAGATCGTCGAGGCGCGCTGGGCGGATAATGGCCCTGGCTGGATCGGCGTGATGCTCCGCTCGGCGGAGGCGGTTCTGGCCGTCGAGCCCGCGCGCCACCAGGCGGAAACGCTCGACATCGGCCTGCTCGGCCCCCACCCCGCCGGGGCGCAGGCGGCCTGGGAGGTGCGCACGTTCTTCAGCGACGCGCATGGCAACCTGGTCGAAGACCCGGTGACCGGCAGCTTCAACGCCGCGGTGGCGCAGTGGTTGCGGGAGACGAAGCGGGCAGACGGCCCCTACATCGCGGCGCAGGGCACCAGGCTGGGCCGGCGCGGGCGCGTGTTCGTCGCCTACGACGGCAGCGGCGCGGCATGGGTGGGTGGGCGCACGCAGACGATGGTGACAGGGCGGCTGGGGAGTTGAGCCACAGGCGCGGGGAGCGTTCTGCGGTTGGTTTCCAGTCCGCCGCATTCATGCAAGAGCAGGCCGCCAGACGCTACCTGATGAATGCCCTGATGTCCGGACATAGGCAGCTGGCATCCGGCATGTTAGAGCCACAGCATGGTCAACCTGCCTCTGCTTCTTGCCTTTTTGGCGGCCGTCTCGGTTCTGACGGTCACGCCGGGCGTAGATACGGCACTGGTACTCCGGACCGCGACAGTGGAAGGGCGCCGCCCAGCGGCCTTGGCGGCATTCGGGGTTGCATCAGGCTGCCTGTTCTGGGGAGCAGCCGTATCGTTGGGGCTTGGCGCGCTTCTGCGTGCATCCGGAGTAGCCTATACCGCCGTTAAGTTTGCCGGTGCGGCCTATCTTCTGTGGCTGGGCATCAAGCTCTTGGCCAAGCCACGCGAGACACTGGATGCGGGCACCAGCCCCAAGAGGGCGCCAGATGCGCGTGATGCGTTCTGGCGGGGGGCTCTGACCAACATCCTGAACCCAAAGGTAGGCGTGTTCTACATAACATTCCTGCCGCAATTTGTGCCCATGCGGGCAGACATCGCAGGCTATTCCTTCTGTCTGGCCTGCCTGCATGTCATCCTGACACTCGCATGGTTTGCGCTGCTGATTGCTGCCACGGCTCCTCTTGGAAGACTCCTCCGCCGGCCAAAAGCCATCAAGACCCTGGACCGGTTAACGGGTGGTATCTTCGTAACCTTTGGGCTGAAACTCGCAACCTCGACTGTTCGTTGAAGAGCGGCTTCAGCCGCCAGAGCGCCCCCCGGCCGCTCGCACAGCGATTCCATCTTAGAGACTGTTTAAAACATTTTCTCTTATAATAAATTGAAATTATTAAAAATTTTTGCGGGGTTTGGGGCGCTTTTTATAAAAAGCGCCCCAAGATTCTGGCCCTTTTTTACAAAAAAGGGCCAGACCCCAACAAACTTTTGAAAATTATCCTTAATGTTTTTGAAGAGTATGTCATCCTGCTCTAGCCCCTGCGGCGCAGCGCCTCCACCAGCAGCGCGAAGGCTGGGGAGGGTTGGCGGCGGCTGGGGTAGTATAAATGGTAGCCGGGAAAAGGCGGGCACCAATCTTCCAGCACGCGCGCGAGATGGCCGCTGGCGATGCCATGCTGCGCCACATCCTCCAGCACGAAGGCGATTCCCAGCCCGGCCAGGGCCGCCTTGAATATCTGCGTTGGCGTATTGAAGGTGAGCTGGCCTTCGACCCGCACATTCAGCGCCTGCCCGTGTTTGGCGAACTCCCACGCATAGAGCCCGCCATGGGTGGGCAGGCGCAGATTGATGCAGTTGTGCCGCGTGAGCTCGCGCGGCGTGCGCGGGGGCGGATGGGTGGCGAAATAGCTTGGCGCGGCCACCGCCGCCATGCGCAGCTCCGGGCCGATGGGCAGGGCGACCATGTCCCGCGCCACCTGCTCACCCAGCCGCACGCCGGCATCAAAACGCTCGGCGACAATGTCGGTCAGCCCGTAATCGGTGGTGATCTCAATCTTGATGTCCGGATAGGAGGGCAGCAGGCCAGTGATGGCGGGCCAGAGCAGCGTGTCCGCCGCATGCTCGGTGGCGGTGAGGCGGATGGTGCCGGCTGGCCGGTCTCGCAACGCGGCGAGCGCGGCCAGTTCCGCCTCGATCTCATCAAGGCGCGGGCCGGCGCTGTGCAGCAGGCGCTCGCCGGCCTCGGTTGGCGCCACGCGGCGGGTGGTGCGGGTGAGCAGGCGCAGCCCCAGCCGTTCCTCCAGCCCGCGTATGGTGTGGCTCAGCGCCGAGGGCGACACGCCGAGCCTGGCGGCGGCCTTGGTGAAGCTGCCCTCCCGCGCCACGGCCAGGAAAGCCAGCAGGTCAGTAATGGTTTCACGCGCCATTCATGAATCCAGCTCACAAGTTCATGCGGGTTATACCATCTAATCAGGCGCCCAGGCAGTGGCTAAGTACGCATGCGGCGCCGCGCTGGGCGGCTGCCTGAAGAGGACCACCCATGGACATCATCCGTAACGGCACGCGGCCTTCGGCTCAGGGGCCGGCCGAATATTTCACCGGCAGGGTGCGCATCGACCCGCTGCTCGCCACCACGCCGCCGGCGCGCGCGGCCGGGGCCGCCGTCACCTTCGAGCCGGGGGCGCGCACCGCCTGGCACACGCACCCGCTGGGGCAGACGCTCATCGTCATCTCGGGCATGGGGTGGGTGCAGCGCGAGGGCGAGAAGAGGCAGACCATCCACCCCGGCGACGTGGTGTGGATTCTGCCCGGCGAGCGCCACTGGCACGGCGCCACGGCCACCACGGGCATGACCCATATCGCCATCCAGGAAGCGCTCGACGGCAAGGCCGTGGACTGGATGGAGCATGTTAACGACGCCCAGTATCTGGGCAGCACCCAAGGAGAATGACTGATGCAGACTCGGAAACTTGGCAGCGGCGGGCTTGAGGTTTCAGCCCTTGGCCTCGGTTGCATGGGGCTCAGCTTCGGCTATGGCCCGGCGGTGGACAATGCCACCGGCATTGCCCTCATCCGCGCCGCCGTGGAACGCGGCGTCACCTTCTTTGACACGGCGGAAATCTACGGCCCGTTCGCCAACGAGCTGCTGGTGGGTGAGGCGCTGGCGCCCTTCCGCGGCAAGGTAGCCATCGCCACCAAGTTTGGCTTCGACATAGACCCGGCGACCGGCGAGCGGCGCGGCGGGGTGAACAGCCGGCCGGAGCGCATAAGGCAGGCGGTGGAGGGCTCGCTCAGGCGGCTCGGCATTGAGAGCATCGACCTGCTCTACCAGCACCGGGTTGATCCGGCGGTGCCGATCGAGGATGTGGCGGGTACGGTCAAGGAGCTGATCGCCGCCGGGAAAGTGAGGCATTTTGGCCTCTCGGAGGCCAGCGCGCGCACCATCCGCCGCGCCCATGCGGTACTGCCGGTGAGCGCGCTGCAAAGCGAATACTCGCTCTTCTGGCGTGAGCCGGAGGCGGAGATCATCCCCACCCTCGAGGAGCTTGGCATTGGTTTCGTGCCATTCAGCCCTCTCGGCAAGGGTTTTCTCACCGGCAAGATCGACGAGACGACAACCTTCGCGGCTGATGATTTCCGCAACACCGTTCCCCGCTTCGCGCCGGAGGCGCGGCGGGCGAACCATGCGCTCGTCGATCTGCTGGGGGCGATCGCCATGCGCAAGGGCGGCACGCCGGCGCAGGTCGCCCTGGCCTGGCTGCTCGCGCGGAAGCCTTGGATCGTACCCATCCCCGGCACCACCAGGGCGCACAGGCTGGAGGAGAATCTCGGCGCCATGGCGTTGACGCTAACACCAGGCGATTTGGCGGAGATTGAGCAGGCGGCGGCGCAGGTTGAACTGCGGGGCGCCCGCTACGCGCCAGCCCAGGAGGCGTTGATCGACCGCTGAAAAATCCCGGCTGCGGGGCGGATACATTCCGGGAGGATTACCAAGGGCGTAGCCATATAGCGGTTACGCCCTCTTTTTCCGCCGCGCGGGCGCGCCACGAACGCTTCCTCACCCCAGCGGCAGCCAGCAAACATAAAATTTATGTAATCATGATTGTCCATGGGTTTGATTGATATTTTATAGTGACAACTTGTTTTTTTTGCATATTAGAATGCGGCAATTATTCAGCCAAATACTCAGGAGACGGCCGCGAGTTTAAAAATAAAGCTGCCCGCAAAAGCTAAAATTAAAACCAAAGGCTGCATACGGCGGAATATCCGAAGCCGGAGCGCCGCATGAACGGAGCCTCATGGGAGGTTCTTGAAAAACGTATGGAAAACAATCGCGACAAACGCGAGGACACGGTTACAACCTACGATAGCTTTCGCCAACAACTCGACCGATATGATCCAGCCCTCGCTGAGGGCAATCGCGCGCGTATATATTCCAATCAAGAGGAATGGGATCTTTACCTCAAACCGGATTCGATCTTCGACCGGCAGATGAGAATCCTTTTCTCCGAGCATAAGGAGCGGCGGGTCGACTTCAAGGTGATGCTGATCAGGCACAAGAAAGACATGCTCAAATTGAAGCGTATCGAGGGGATCGCTTTCGGTGAGGTCACGATTCTGTGGAGCGATGCTTCAGGCTGATGCACGGCGTTTGAGGCGCTCAGCCCGGCTGATTAAGCCGTGCGCGGAACATGCCTCGTTAGCGACTGCACCTATTCACCAGGTCAGGCAAGGCGGCATTCATATCGCCGCCGGTCGCCGCCAAAGTATCCATAGCAGTAATGCCAGGCAAAGCGCGCCCGGCGATATGGAAAAGACCGATACAAAAAAATACAGCCCGGAGAATATCCAAAACCAAGCCAACGCCGTGCCGCCTTCCACCGCCAGAACCACGGCCAGCGCCGATAGGTCATAAAGACAGGCAAAAGGCGTCGCGAGCGCCGCGAGGCACAAAGTCTCGGCCAGGCGCGATGCCGTGGCGGGGCCACGCCATAGCCGCCAAACCGCCACGGCGGCCAGCAGCGTAACGGCAAACTGCGCCGCGCTCGCCATGCCGAACTTGATGCCCAGGGAATGCAGGAAAATATAGGGCGTAACCATGATGTGCTGGTCACGCTGAGGCCATGGCGCGGCGAGGGTCGCGTGGGTCGCGGCGAGGCCCTGGTGGAAATAATCCACCCACACGCCAGTACCGAACATAATTTCCGCCAGCAGGCATAAGGCGCCAACCGTCACAGCCGCCGCCAGAAACGCGCGGCCGTTGCGTGATGCCCCATAGCAAACCGGCAATAATAATCCGAGTTGCGGTTTCACGATCATTGCGCCCGCCGCGATCCCGGCCGCCAGCGGTGCGGTGTCAGCCAAGCCCAATGCCAGCAGCAGCAAGCCGGAGAGAATAATCCCGCTCTCACCGAAGCTCAGGCATAGCAAAGTGGGTGGGGCCAGAATCCCCAGCAATACGGCCCGCCAGGGAATCCTCACCACGCGCGCGGCCAATACGAGAACCGTAACGGCAACCGCGTTCCACACAAAAAAATCTTGCTCGGGCGTGAACCACGATAGCGGTGCGGCCAAAAACAAGAAGGGAGGAGGGTATTTGTACGTGCAGCTTTGCGCCGCGCCTTGCGCCGCCGCCGCCACATGGCGGCCCAGCCAGGCGCCGTTGTCACGAAAGCAGGTCAGATCCGATGCCAGATGGAAACCGGAGGCAGAGAAATATCCACGAAAGAGTGATATATCTATCCCCACCGAAGCCAGCCAGGCTATGCCGCAAATAAACCACACCAGGGCCCATGCCGCTTGCTCTGGGCGGGATTTTTCCGCCGCCGCTACCCGCCCGCCCCGTTCCAAATCGTACTTCCTCGTCATCGTAAATCGCAGCGGGAGCGTACCTTGCATCGTTAATCGCAACAAGGCGTCTCCCCCGCGTTAAGCTCCATCCTTTCAGTCCGCTCGCCATGTTTTCATGATGTCTCTCAACTCCCATAAGTTTGCGCAGGCTGACGATAGCTCGCCCCGCATCGCGCCAGCATGTGATGTCTCCGCGACGGGTGGCGCAGAGGCGGCGCGGCCTCGCGCATTCGCGCGCCCTCACGCCGCCGCGCCGTGTTCCTCGCGGGCGGTGGCCCATACCTCGCGGGCCGCGCTGGCGTTCATGCTGGCGATGCCAAGGCCGACCAGCAGGTCTGGCCAGGCGGCGCGCCAGAGAGA
>JAKBAQ010000003.1 GCA_021808985.1 Pseudomonadota bacterium | reverse complement strand
GCAGTTTGGCGTGGCGCCGGGGCAGGTGGTGGCGGCGTTTCGGGCAAGCTGCGGCGCTGAGGCGGTGGCGCCGGGCGGGCTGGATGAGCGGGCGCTGCTGGATGGGCTGCGGGCGCTGGCGCAATGGGATGAGCGGCCGGCCGGGGTTGATATGGCGCTGTGCGGGCGGGCGGACCCGCTGGTGCCGGCGGCGATGAGCGAGGCCGGGTTTCCGGCGGAGGTGATCAGGTGGCATCCGGGCGGGCATTTGCTGCCGGTGGAGGATCCGGCCTGGTGCGCGGCGCAGTTGCGCGGGGTTTTGGAGCGGCTGGCGTGAGCGCGCGCAAGGCGCGGATCGCGCGGGCGTTTTCAGTGGGGGCGGCGCGCTATGATGCGGTGGCGCCGGTGCAGCGGCTGGTGGCGGCGCGGCTGGCGGCGCGGGTTGCGGCGCGCGGGCTGGCGCCGCGGCGGATTCTGGAGATTGGCTGCGGCACCGGGATGCTGAGCGCGGCGCTGGCGGCGGTGTTTCCCGAGGCGCGGATGCTGCTGACGGATGTTTCCCCCGCGATGCTGGCGCGCTGCCGGGCGCGGCTGGGGGAGAGGCCTGAATATCATGACTACATGGTGCTGGATGGGGAGCATCCGGCGGCGGCGGGGGGAGGGTTTGACTTGATCGTCTCCAGCCTGGCGATGCAGTGGTTTGGCGATTTGCGCGGCGGGCTGGCGCGCCTGGCCGCGTGCCTGGCGCCGGGCGGGCGGATGATGTTCGCCACGCTGGGGGAAGGGAATTTCGCCGAATGGGCCGCCGCGCACGCGGCGCTGGGGCTGGCTTGCGGCATGCCGGCTTATCCGGCGCTTGGCGCGCTGCCCTGGCCGGAGGGGAGGGCTCACGCGGGGGCGGAGGAGTTTATCCGGCAGCCTTATGCGAGCGGCGCCGAGTTCGCGCGCAGCCTGAAGGCGCTGGGCGCGGGGGAGCCGGCGCCGGGATACAGGCCGCTGCCGCCCGGCGCGTTCAGGCGGGTGCTGGAGTCTCTACAAGGCGGGTTCGAGGTGACGTACCATGTTCTGTATGGGGAGATATGGTGGCGGCGGGGCTCAGGCGGCTTGCAGGCGCGCCTGATGCTTGAGCGCGCGCAGCAGGGTGAAGGCGAGCGCGAAGAACCAGGCGCCGAAAATTGTGAAGGGACTCCAGAACACGAACAGCCCGTTCCAGGCGAAGGGGCCTGATTTCAGCATGAAGGCGATGGCGCCGGCCTCGAACATGATGGCGGCCCAGATGGTGAAATAGCCCATCCAGCGGGGGAAGGCGGAGTGGGGGTCTGTTGTCTGGGTCAGGCTGACGACGGCGATCGCGACCATCTGGAAGATGTAATACTGGTCGGTGGTGGTGAGGGTGAGGTTCGCCAGCTCATGCATGATGAGCGTGACCTCGGGCGGGCGGCTGGGGTTGAAGGCGGCGACGCCCCAGAAGAGCGGCGGCAGCACCAGGAAGATGGACATCATGCAGCCGCCGGCCAGTTGCAGGATGGACCAGATGGGGACGCCTTTTTCGAGCCGGGCCATCTGGACATAGATGACGACCGAGAGCGGGACCATGAAGGCGCTGCTGTAGGAGCAGATGACCGCGCCGAGGCGGACCTGGAAGCGGTTGGCGCTGTAAAACGCGGCGACGGCGGCGGCGCTGAGATGCGCGGAGGGCAGCGGCACCATTTTGAGCAGGAAGCCCAGGGTGAGACCATATATGAGGATGAACGCCAGGCCCCACCAGATGATGATGGTTTGCGAGCGGGTTGAGAGCACGGACGCCTCCTTGGTTGGTTAGCTGGTTGGCCGGTTGGCTGGTTGGGGGGCGGGCATTGCCCCCGGATGCGGGCATGATTGCAATTTCCGATGTGGTTTGCAAGCGCATGGTAATAATACATACTGGATGGGCGGCGGGCGCGGGGAGAGCAATTTTGGCCCATGGTCTTGCCATTCCCGGCGCGCCCGGCCAGAACCTCGGGGCATGGACCGCCGCCCGCCCCTGACCAGGATAGACCGCTATATTTTCGGGCAATTGTTGATTGCCCTGGTGTTGGTCACCCTCGGGCTGGTGGCGCTGATCTGGCTTACCCAGTCGCTGCGGTTCATTCAGATCATCGTCGACCATGGGCTCTCGCCGGTGGTGTTCATCAGGCTGACCTCGCTGCTGGTGCCGAGTTTCGTCGCCACGATTTTGCCGATCACCTGTTTTATCGTGGTGCTGTTCATCTACGCGCGGTTGGGCAGCGACCGGGAGATTACGGTGATGCGCGCTTGCGGGCTTTCGGATTTCGCGCTGGCGCGCCCGGCGCTGTGGCTGGCGGCGGCGGCCACGCTGGTGGGGTATGGGCTGAACCTGATACTGGTGCCGGCCAGTCTCGGCAGTTTCCGCACGTATCAGTATGAGATACGCAACCAGATCGCGGCGTTTCTGCTGGAGCCGGGGGTGTTCACGCCGGTGGCGGACCATATCACGGTTTATGTGCAGTCGCGCGGGGCGGATGACTCGCTGGGCGGCATATTGATAGAGGATGGGCGCGACCGGGCGGCGCCGGCGACCATTTTGGCGGCTTCCGGGCAGCTGCTGGTGAGCCCGCAGGGGCCGGTGGTGGTGCTGGAGAACGGCTCACGCGAGCAGATAGACCCGAAGACCGGGCGGCTGGATGTGCTGACGTTTCAGCGCAATGTGGTCTCGCTGGCGCAGACGGCGAAGGCGGCGATACCCGACATGGTGGATTCCGCCGAGGCGAATTTGCAGGAGCTGCTGCATCCGCCGGCCTCGCTCTCGCCCGATGACCGCGGCAAATGGCTGGTGGAGGCGCAGCGCCGGCTGACGGCGCCGCTGAGCACGCTCAGCTTCACGCTGATCGGCCTGCTGGCGGCGCTGCGGGGCATGTTCCGCCGCAATGGGGGGCTGGTGCGCCCGGTTGGCGCGGTGGTGGCGGTGACGCTGCTGGTGGCGCTGAGCCTGGGGGTGGGCAACCTGGCCGCGCGCGATACGGTGCTGCTGCCGCTGATGTGGGTGGTGGCGGTGCTGCCGGGGCTGGCGGCGGGGGTGATGCTGTTCAGCCGGCGGGTTGTGCTGTGAAGAGCATTCCCGTCACGCTTTCGCTTTATTTTGGCCGGCAGTTCCTGCTCGCCGTGGCGGTGATGCTGGCCGCGCTTTCGGCGCTGGTCTCGCTGTTCGATTTTCTGGAGCTGCTGCGCGAGGCGGCGGCCAAGCCGGCGGCCAGTTTCGGCATTCTGGCCGAGATAGAGTTCATGCGGCAGCCCTGGACGCTGTTGCAGATATTGCCCTTCGCCATTTTGCTGGGCGGGATTTTCGCGTTCTGGCGGCTCTCGCGCTCCTCGGAGCTGGTGGTGGCGCGGGCGGCGGGGATTTCAGCCTGGCAGTTTCTGGCGCTGCCGGTGCTGCTGGCGACCCTGCTGGGAGCCTTTGGCACTGGCGGGCTGAGCCCGCTTTCGGCCGTGATGTATAGCCGGGCGGAGACGCTCTATAATGTGTATCTGCGGCCGGGCGGCGGGCCGCTCTCGCTGAATGGCGGGGAGCTGTGGGTGCGCCAGGCCGATGCCGGGCTGGTGCCGGGCGGTGTGGCCGTGCTGCATGCGGCGGGGGTGCATCTGGAGCATAATATTCTGCGCGCGCAGCAGGTGAGCGTGCTGCGGCTGGATGGCCAGGCGACGCTGCTGCAGCGGATGGAGGCGGCCAACGCCACCCTGGACCAGGGCGCGTGGGATTTGAGCGATGTGAGCGTGCTGATGCCAGGGGCGGCGCCGGAGCATATCGCGCAGCTGAATTTTCCCACGGATCTGACGGTGCACCGGGTGGAGGAGAGCTTCGCCTCGCCCGATTCGCTCTCATTCTGGGCGCTGCCGCGGTTCATCGCGCTGCTCAAGCGCTCGGGTTTTTCGCCCACCCGGCATGAGCTGGCGTTTCAGGCGCTGGCGGCGCTGCCGCTGCTGTGCGCCACCATGGCGCTGGTGGCGGCCGGCTTCTCCATGCGGCCCTCGCGGCGCGGCGGGGCGGGGCATATGCTGGCCAGCGGCGTGGGCTGCGGGTTCGCGCTGTTCATGATATCGGAGGTCGCCAACCAGTTTGGCACCTCGGGCGCGATACCGGTGATTCTCGCCGCGTGGGCGCCGGCGGTGGCGGGATTGTTTTTGGCGCTTGCGTTGTTGCTGCATCTGGAAGATGGCTGAGACATGAAACGATCCGGCCTGTTTTTCGCTCTGCTCACCAGTGTCGCCAGCATCTGCCTTGCCGGGCGGGCGGGCGCGCAGCCGGTGAGCCCCTCCAAGGCGCCAGTGAGCTTCACCGCCGACAGCATCTCTTATGACAAGAGCGGGAATATCGTTACCGCCGCGGGCCATGTGCGCGCGGTGCAGAACGGGCAGACGCTTTATGCCGACAAGGTGGTGCTGAACCGCACCACCGATGTGGTGACGGCGAGCGGGCATGTGATTCTGACCCAGCCCTCGGGCAACACCGTGTTTGCCAAGCACGCGGTGCTGAGCAAGGGCATGAAGGATGCCGTGATGCGCGGGGTGGCGGCGCGGCTGGCGGATAATGGCCGGATGATCGCCAATGGCGCGCGCCGGTATAATGACAATATCGATGAGATGGTGAAGGTGGTTTATTCCGCCTGCGACCTGTGCAAGACCGACCCGAGCGCGCCGCCGCTCTGGCAGATCCGCGCGAGGAGCGCGACCCGGGATCTGCAGCATAAAATGATAGAGTACCGCGGCGCGGAGATGGAGTTTTACGGGGTTCCGGTGCTGTATGTGCCGTATTTCACGCAGCCGGACCCCTCGGTGAAGCGCCAGAGCGGGTTTTTGATGCCGGGATTCGGCGCGACCTCGAAGCTGGGGTTCTTCTTCACCACGCCTTATTATCTGGTGCTCGACAGGGAATCCGACCTGACGCTGACGCCGATTTTCGCGATGAAGGAGGGGCCGGCGCTGAAGGCGGCGTATCGCCGGGACTTCAATGACGGGGTGTTGAATATCAATGTCTCCGGCGGGCAGGTGAGCGGGCAGCTTGGCGATGCGGTGTTCGCCCACGGGGCGTTCGACCTCAACAGGGACTGGCGCGCCGGGTTCAATTATGACCGGGCGTCGAACCCGGCTTATCTGAACGACTTCAACGTTCTGCCGAACGAATCGTTCCTTTCCAGCAATATGTATCTGGAGGGGTTCTCCTCCGGCGCCTATGCCAGGGTGGACGCGCAGGCCTTCCAGGGGCTGGTGGCCAGCGTTAACCAGAGCGAGCTGCCGATTGTAACGCCGCATGCGCAGTATGATTTCGTCTCCGGCCAGGATGCGTTTGGCGGGCAGTTCAGCCTGCATGCCGATTTGTTCAACGTGCTGCGCAAGCTGGGCACCAACAGCCAGCGCGTGGCGGCGGTGCCGGGTTATTCGGTGCCCTTCATGCTGCCTTATGGCGTGCAGGGCCGGGCCAGGGTGGAGCTGGTGGCCGCGATGTATATGGCCACCCGCCTGTATGACCAGCCGAACTATTCGCCGCTGGATGGCGCCAGCACCGCGCGGGCGCAGCCTTATGGGGCGGTGTATCTGCACTGGCCGCTGATCCGCCAGGCGGGCGCGCTGGGCAGCCAGATCATCGAGCCGGAGGTGCAGCTCGTCGCCTCGCCGAATATCGGCATTTCGCAGAATATACGCATTCCCAATGAGGACAGCCTGGATCTGGAATTTTCCGACGCCAACCTGTTCAGCTTCAACCGCTATCCGGGGATAGACAGGCTGGAGGGCGGCTCGCGGGTGGATTATGCGCTGCATGGCGCGTGGTATCTGCCGCGCGGGGCGATGCTGGATGGGCTGATCGGGCAATCATACCGGGTGCATAAGGACAACAACTACCTGCCGGGCTCGGGGCTGACGGATAATGTCTCCGATCTCGTCGGCCATGTCATCGTCGCGCCGGTGCCGGATTTCAACCTCACCTACCGCACGCGCCTGAGCCACCGTGACCTGGGGGCGCGGATGATCGACGCCACGGCGAACTATACCTCGCATGTGTTCACGGCCTCGGCCGGGTATTTGTACACCAATACAGACCCTTACGTGCTCTATGACAGCGCCAGCATTCTCTCTCCCACGCTGGCGCCGCCGGCGGCGTATTTCACGCCGCGGCATGAGGTGACGGCGAGCTTCAACACCAATATCGGCCCGTGGTCGGTGGGGGCGGGGACGGAGCGGAACCTGCAGACCGGCCGGTTTGACTCGGCGAATTTCAACGCCGGCTGGCAAAATGATTGCTTCGGCGTCAACCTCGTGTACTACCAGCGGTTTACGTCGTTCAACCTGGATAAAGGCAATACGACCGTGTTGCTCCAGTTCACTTTCAAAACTCTCGGTAATGTTGGATTCAGCGCCCTATGAAGCATCTTCTCCGTGCCGCCGCTCTTGTTGCCGCCCTTAGCGCGGCACCCGCCCTGGCGCAGAGCGCTAATGACTATAACGCGACCATCGCCGCCGTGGTGAACGGGCAGGTGATCAGCAACCAGGATGTGGCCGCGCGGGCGCGGTTGCTGGCGCTCTCCACCGGCATGCAGCCGACGCCGGACGTGCTGGCCAGGCTGGAGCCGCAGGTGACGACGATGCTGATCGACGAGACCCTGAAAATGCAGGAGATCAACAAGCTCGGTGTCACCGTGGCGATGAGCGATATTACCGGCGCGATTGCCCGGATTGAGCAGGGCAACAGCCTGCCGCCGGGCGGGCTGCGGATGAAGCTGGAGGCGGCGGGCGTGCCGTTTGACACGCTGATCGCGCAGATACGCACCGAGCTGGGCTGGCAGACGGTGCTGCACCAGGTGCTGGGGCCGGGGCTGCAGCCCACGCAGGGCGACCTGAACGCCGAGAAGGCCGCGCTGAAGGCGGAAATTGGCAGCACGCAGTATCATATCGCGGAGATTTTCGTGCCCGTGTCGGGCCCGAACGGGGATGCGGCGGCGCGCACGTTCGCGAGCTCGGTGATTGCGCGGCTGCGCACCGGCGCGCCGTTTCCGGTGATCGCGGCGCAGTTCAGCCAGGCGCAGACCGCCTTGCAGGGCGGGGATATGGGCTATGTCGCCCTGGGCGCGCTGGACCCGGCGGTGGCGCAGGTTGTGGCCACCATGCCGGTTGGCGCGATCAGCAATCCGGTGCGCGTGCCGGGGGGGTATGACATCGTGCAGCTGCAGGGCATCCATAACGTGGGGACCGAGAAGCAGACGATACTCTCGATCCGCCAGGTTTTCGCGCAGTATCCGCAGCCGATCACCGATGGGCAGGTTGGGCCGGTGCAGGCGGCGGTGATCAACAAGGTGATGCAGGCCGTGCATGGCGCGCATTCCTGCGCGGACATGGAGGCGCTGAACGCGACGTTTGGCAATGTGCGCCCCGCCGACCCCGGGCCGGTGAACCTCGCCACTGTCACGCCGCCGGCGTTTCAGACGCTGCTGGGCAATCTGGCGGTTGGGCAGGTGAGTGAGCCGCTGGTGGCCTCTGACGGGGTTTCCGTGGTGATGGTGTGCAGCCGGCAGAGCCAGGCGGCCAGCCTGCCTTCGGACGATGCGATCGCGCAGATGATCGTGGAGCACCGGGTTGAGCTGGAATCTCAGCAGCTGCTGGAGGTGTTGCAGCACCGCGCGGTGATTACCCGGTAGCGGCGCGGTTTTGGGCCTGGAGGAAAAAAGGGCCAGAATCTTGGGGAGCTTTTTATAAAAAGCTCCCCAAACCCCGCAAAAATTTTTAGTAATTTCAATTTGTTATAAGAGAAAACGGTTAAAACAGTCTCTGCGTGTTTCAGCCCTTTTTCGTGGTGGAGATTAGGCGGCGTTCTGGCTCAGGCTCTCCAGGTAGTTGGCGATGATATTGGCGTCAGGGTCCAGCGCGACGGCGGCGACGTAGCCGTCAGGCCGGACCAGCCAGATGCAGCGGCGGCCGATGGGCGGGCGCAGTGTGGGTTCCAGCAGATCCGGGTAGGTTTCCAGCAGTTCGTTGACCTCGACGCCAGGGTCGGCGCAGAGGGCGAAGCGCGGGGTGCCGCCGGCGCCGTAGGGGGTCTCGCCCTCGCGCGGGGGCATGCGCTCACCCGGGCCGGGGCCTGGGAAGGAACGGTCTTCCGAGCCGTTGAGGGGACTGTGCTCATAGCCGATGGAGACTTCTGTCAGCGTATCAGCGATGGCGCGGCGCGCCGGGGCCAGGCCGAACAGGACGCTGCCGAAGGCGTTGCGGGTGACCTGCACCACCGGGTTCTTGAGCACGGAAATGGCGGTGAGGCGGCCGACATTGGTGAATACCTGGTCAGTGGCGGCGTGGCGTTCGGCATTGTAGCTTTCCAGCAGGCGCCGCGGGCCGCAAATGCCGCGCGTGACCAGGGCGAGCTTCCAGGCGAGGTTGACGGCGTCATGGATGCCCATGTTCATGCCCTGGCCGCCGGCCGGGTTGTGCAGGTGCGCAGCGTCGCCGGCCAGGAAGACGCGGCCCTTGCGGTATTCGCGGACATTGCGCTCATCGATATGGAAGGCTGAAAGGGCGGTTGGCTCCGAGACCGTGACATTGCCGGGGCCGCGTGTGTCAACGATGCGCTGGACATCCGCCAGCGAGGGATGCGCGGGCGATTGATCGTCGCCGACAGGCAGGTCGGCGATGATGCGGTAGACCCCCTCGGCGCGCGGGAAAAAGCCGAGAAAGCCTTCCTCATGCCAGAAGGAGACCAGCTCGGCCGGGGGATAGCCAAGGCCCGAGACGTGGACATCGGCCAGCAGCCAGCCGCTTTTCTGCTCATGGCTGGTGAAGGGCACGCCCAGTATTTCACGCACCTTGCTGTTGCCGCCGTCGCAGCCGATGAGCCATTGGCTTGCCACGGTTTCCTCCGTGCCGTCGGCATGGCGCAGGCGGGTGCTGACATCGGTGGCGGATTCAGTGAAGGAGACCAACTCCACCCCATGTTCGACCCGGATGCCGAAATTGCCCAGATGCGCCTCCAGCAGATGTTCCGTTTCGGCCTGCGGCTGGGTGAGCGCGTAGGGGTGGGGGCTGTTGACCTCGGAAAAATCAACCCGGCCCATCGGCTTGTTGCCGGCGATGATGCTGCCGGCTGTCACCTTGTGGCCGGCGGCGACGAGCGGGGCGCCGCAGCCGGAACGATCAAGAAGTTCCAGCGTGCGGCTCCACAAAAACAGCGCCTTGGGCTGGTCTGTGCCGTGCGTGGTTTTTTCCACGATTCTGACTTTGACGCCGTAGCGGGCGAGTTCGGCGGCCGCGACGAGGCCGACGGGACCGGCGCCTACGATGAGAACATCTGTATTCATATTAACTCCCTGACCGCTGGTGCGATCGCCTTGTTTATTTTGGTGCAGCGAGGATGTGTATGGATATTCCATAACAACGCGGCGCGTACACTAAAATTTCTGGAGTTATTTGTGGCGCGTGGCGGCGCCGGCGTCGTTGACCTAGATCAATAAAAGCGCCGTTGCCTGCTGCAAGACTAATCAACCCGGCGTTTATATTTCGCTTTCGGGCGGTCGGCGTGCAGGCCGCCATGCAGGGCGGAGCCGCGGCCGGAGAGGGAGGGGTTGGTCATGAAATATTCATGCGCGGAGGCGGGCGGGTCGCCAGGGGTGACGCGATGCCAGGTACCGTCAGCCGCCAGCTCGGAGCTTTGCGCGTCGTCACGCAGGTTGACCACCATGATCTGGTCCAGCACCTGGGCGTGGACGGTGGGGTTGTGGATGGGCACGAAGGTTTCCACCCGGCCTTCCATGTTGCGGGCCATCCAGTCAGCGCTGGACATGAACACCTTGGCCTCGCGCGAGGGCAGCGGGTGGCCGTTGGCGAAGGCGCAGATGCGGGCATGCTCCAGGAAGCGCCCGACGATGGATTTGACCTTGATATGCTCCGACAGGCCCGCGACGCCCGGGCGCAGGCAGCAGATGCCGCGCACGACGATCTGGATGGGCACGCCGGCGCGCGAGGCTTCGTAGAGATGGTCGATCAGCCGGTCATCGACCAGGGAGTTCATCTTCAGCCAGATGCCCGAGGGTTTGCCCGCCTTGGCGTTGGCGATTTCGGTGTCGATGAGGGTGACGATGGTTTTGCGTGTGGTGAGCGGGGAGAAGGCGAGCTGCTCCATGGTCTCGGGGCGGGCGTAGCCGGTCATGTAATTGAAGAGCCGGGCGGCGTCGCGGGTGAGGGCGGGGTCGCAGGTAAAGAAGGAGAGGTCGGTATAAATGCGGGCGGTGATGGGGTGGTAGTTGCCGGTGCCGAAATGCGCGTAGGCGCGCAGGGAGCCGCCCTCGCGGCGCACCACGTAGGACATCTTGGCGTGCGTTTTGAGGCCGACGAAGCCGAACACCACCTGTACGCCGGCGGCCTCCAGCGTGCGGGAGAGGCGGATGTTGGCCTCTTCGTCAAACCGGGCGCGCAGCTCCACCATGGCGGTGACGGATTTGCCGGCCTCGGCGGCTTCGATGAGGGCCTTGACGATGGGGGAATCGCGGCTGGTGCGGTAGAGTGTCTGCTTGATGGCGACGACCGCGGGGTCTAGCGCGGCCTGGCGCAGGAATTGGACCACGACGTCGAAACTCTCGAAGGGGTGGTGCACCAGAATGTCCTTGGCGCGGATGGCGGCGAAGCAATCGCCGGCGAAATCGCGGATGCGCTCGGGGAAGCGGGCGGTGTAGGGGGAGAAGAGCAGGTCTGGCCGGTCGTCGACGATGAGCTGTTTGACGTCGACCAGGCCGATGATGCCGGTTTCGCTGTAGATCTCGCCCGCGGGGGCCTCGACGGCGTCGATCACCAGTTCGCGCAGGTCGGCTGGCATGTCCGCCTGGATGGTGAGCTGGATGGCGACGCCGCGGCGGCGGCGCTTCAGCGCGGTTTCATAGGATTGCACGAGGTCTTCGGCTTCCTCGGCGAATTCCACGTCGGTGTCGCGGATCAGGCGGAAGAGGCCGGAGCCCTGGAGCTGGAAGCCGGGGAACAGGCGGAAGAGGAACATGCCCACCAGGTCTTCGAGCATGACGAAGCGGATGGGGCCGCCGGAGACGGGCGGGAGGCGGACGAAACGGTCAATCTGGCTGGGCAGGGGGATGAGGGCGGACATGTGGCCGTGATCGTCGTTACGGGCCAGGGTGAGGGCCATGACGAGGCCCATGTTGGGGATGAAGGGGAAGGGATGCGCCGGGTCTACCGCCAGGGGGGTGAGCACCGGGAAGATGCGCTCCATGAAATAGGTGTCGAGGAAGTGGGCGTCGTCGGACGTGAGCTGGGCGGCGGTGCAGATGACCATGCCGGCGGGGTTGAGCAGGGCGCGCACATGGGCGAAGGCGGCCTGCTGGGCGGCGATGAGCTCACGCGCGCGGGCGTTGATCTGTTGCAGCTGCTGGGCGGGGGTGGCGCCGTCGGCGGAATGCTCCAGCACGCCGGCGCGGGCCTGGCCGATGAGGCCGGCGACGCGGACGGAGTAGAATTCATCGAGGTTGGAGGCGCTGATGGAGACGAAGCGGAGCCGCTCAAGCAGCGGGTGACGGGGGTTCTCGGCCTCGGAGACCACGCGGAAATTGAAGTCCAGCCAGGAAAGCTCGCGGTTGATGAAGCGGGTGGGGTCGTTCAGGCTGAGTTCGGGCGCCGGCGCCGAGGTGATCTGGTTCATAGCCTCTCCTATACCAAACCATTGTGCCTGGGGGTGACGAGTTTGTAACGGGATTTTCTTGAAAAATTCTCTCAGGCGGTTTCCAGCAGGGGGGCGAGGAGGTCAGCCGCGAGCTGGCGGGTGATTTTTTTGCCCTCGCCCAGGGTGGCATGGTCCAGCCGGGCCACGGCCTCACGCAGGGCGGCGGCGGTGCGGGGCAGGTGCAGGAGCAGGAAGTTGCGCACGGGAAAGCTGAGGGAGAGCTGCCGGTCAGCGCAGAGGCGGGTGAGGAGGCGCTCCAGCAGCTCATCCTCCGGGGCGCGGATTTCCACCGCCTCGGCGGCGCGCAGGCGGCTGGTGAGGTCGGCCAGCCGGTAGGACTGGCGCAGCGGCGGCAGGCGGGCGGCCATGAGCACGGGGAGATGGGCCTCGGCGGCGGCGTTGAGCAGGTGCAGCAGCGCCTGGGGGGTGAGTGCGATGTCGGCATCGTCCACCGCCACGGGGCCGCTGGGGCGGATGAGGCCGTGCAGCGTTGCGCCGTTGATGATGCTGGCGCGGTTGGCCGCCGCCCAGATGTGCAGCAGATGGGTTTTGCCGCGGCCGCTCTCGCCCCAGAGCACCAGGCGGCCATTGCTCCAGCTATCGGGGCGGGCCAGCCAGTCGCGCGCGGCGGCGTTGGAGGGGGCGGTGCAGAAATCCTCGGCGGAGAAGTTCTCGGCCTCCGCGAAGGGCAGGGTGAGCTGCTTCATGAGGGGGATGAAACATCAAGGTACAGAGGGCTTTGCAGGTAGCGGCGCAGCCAGAAGCGGGCGAGCACGCCCAGCGTGGCGGTGACCGGCACGGCCAGCATGATGCCGAGAAACCCGAAGGCGTCGCCGCCGGCGAACAGCGCGAAAATGACCCAGACCGCGGGCAGGCCGACGCGGTCGCCCAGGAAGCGGGGCTGGATGACATAGTCGTTGAGGGCCTGGCCGAAGCCGAACACCAGCATGACCAGCAGGACGCCATGCCAGCCGGGCGCCTGGGTGAGGGAGAGCAGGATGGCGGTGACGCCGCCCAGGATGGTGCCGACATAGGGGATGAAGGAGAGAATGCCGGCGGCCAGCCCGACGATGAGCCCGAGGTCCAGCCCGATGATGGTGAGCCCCACCGCGTAGACCAGGGCGAGAAGGAGGCAGCAGATCGCCTGGCCGCGAATCCAGGCGGCGAGGATGCGGTCCACCTCGATGGCCTGGGCGCGGATCACCGCCTCGTAGGGGCGGGGCAGCCATTGGTCGACATGGCGGATGATTGTTGGCCAGTCCCGCAAGAAATAAAAGGTGACGATGGGGGTGATGATGAGCAGGGTGATGACGTTGACCACGGCGAAGCCGCTGCCGATGATGTTGCGCGCCGCGGTGCCGGCGAAGGAGACGACGGTGCCGGCCTGGTTGGCCGCGATGTCGCGCAGTTTCTGGCTCATGGCGCCGGGGCCGAGCCGGCGCTGCAGGTCTAGGATGAGGTAGCCGAAATCCTTCTGCGCGGTTTGGATGTAGCCGGGCAGGTTGCTGGCGAAGGCGCTGGCCTGTGCGGCGATGACCGGATAAAGCAGCAGGATGAACAGGACCACGAAAATGCCGGCGGCGGAGAGGATGAGCAGGGTGCCCACCGAGCGGCGCACCCCGAGGCTGGCGAGGCGGCTGACCGCGGGGTCAAGAAAATAGGCGAGCCCGGCGGCCACCACGAAGGGGGTCAGGATGGCTGAGAACAGGCGCAGGAACTCCCAGGTGAGCAGCAGCATCGCGCCGCCGAGCGCCAGGCGCTGCAGGAGCAGCTTGTTCCGGCCGGCCGATTCGGGGAGGAGATTGCTCATTGCCGGCTGGCCGACGATTGCGCCCGGCCGGAGCCTGTGTTGAAACGCGGCAGAATTTCATGGGCGTGGACTCGCAAAACCATGCCGGAGACTTAGCGCATTGGAGGCTGACATGACCAGCGTAACGTACCGGGATGCCGGTGTGGATATCGAAGCCGGCGACGCGCTGGTGGAGGCGATTAAACCGCTGGCGAAAGCCACCTCGCGCGCCGGGGTGCTGGGCGGGCTGGGCGGTTTTGGCGCGTTGTTCGACCTGAAGGCGGCGGGGTTTGTGGATCCGATTCTGGTTTCCACCACCGATGGTGTGGGAACCAAGCTGAAAATCGCCATCGAGACGGGGATACATGATTATGTCGGCATCGATCTGGTGGCGATGTGCGTGAATGATCTGATCGTGCAGGGGGCGGCGCCGCTGTTCTTTCTGGATTATTTCGCCACCGGGGCGCTGGATGTGGGCGCGGCCAAGCGGGTGATCGCCGGGATCGCGCAGGGGTGCACGCTCGCGGCCTGCGCGCTGGTGGGCGGCGAGACGGCGGAAATGCCGGGGATGTACGCGGCGGGGGATTATGACCTTGCCGGGTTCTCGGTGGGCGCGGCCGAGCGCGGCGCGCTGCTGCCGGCGGGTGTGGCGGCGGGAGACGCGATTCTGGCGCTGCCCTCCTCGGGCGTGCATTCCAACGGATTCTCGCTGGTGCGGCGGATTATCGCCAATGCGGGGTTGGGCTGGGAATCGGCGTTCACGGATGGGCGCAGCCTGGCCGAGGTGCTGATGCAGCCGACGCGGATTTATGTGCAGCCGGTGCTGGCGCTGCATAAGGCCGGATTGCTGAAGGGGGCCGCGCATATCACTGGCGGGGGGCTGCCGGGGAATTTGCCGCGCGCGCTGCCCGAGACCTGCGGCGCGGCGCTGAACGGGCCGTGGGAGATGCCGGCGGTTTTCCCCTGGCTGGCGAAAACCGGCAATGTGGCGGCGCAGGAGATGCTGCGGGTGTTCAACTGCGGTGTTGGGATGACGCTGATCGTGAGCGATGCCGAGGCGGCGATGGCGCTGCTGCGTGAGGCCGGGGAGGCGCCGTTTTTGCTGGGGCAGGTGACGGCGCGGCCGGGGGTCGAGGTTGCGGGGCTGGAGAGATTGTTTGTCTGAACCGCGCGTCGCCGTGCTGATTTCGGGGCGCGGCTCGAACATGGAAGCCCTGATAAAGGCGGCGCGGGCGGCGGAGTTTCCCGCGCGGGTGGTGCTGGTGGTCGCCAACAAGGAAGATGCGGCGGGGCTGGAGATAGCGCGCGGGCTGGGCGTGGAGGCGCTGGCGATTCCGGCGAAGCCGTTCGGCCGGGACCGTGAGGCGCATGAGCGGGCGATAGACGCCGCGCTGGTGGCGCGCAACATCGAGATTGTGTGCCTGGCCGGGTATATGCGGCTGCTCACGCCTTATCTGGTGAATCGCTGGGCGGGGCGGATGCTGAATATCCACCCGAGTCTGCTGCCCGCTTATCCGGGCGTGGATACCCATGCGCGGGTGCTGGCGGCGGGCGAGGCGGAGCATGGCTGCACGGTGCATCTGGTGACCGAGGAAATGGATGCCGGGCCGGTGCTGGCGCAGGCGCGGGTGGCGGTTCTGCCCGGCGATAACGAGCAGGCGCTGGCGGCGCGGGTGCTGGCGCAGGAGCACAGGCTATACCCGGCGGCGCTGGCGGCGCTGGCGCGTAAAATCCGCTTGCCAGAGGCGGGGGCATAACCTTAAAGCTCGGCCAGAAATTTGGTTTTTGAAATTGCTCCGGGAAGGTAGAGTTAAGACATGACATCCGACACAGCCCACCAGCATGATGCGCAGGCCGAACAGCAGTTCGACGAGGCCGCCAAGAAGGGCTGGGAGTTTTTCACCAAATTCCTCACTTTCAACACGATCGCGGTGGCGGTGGCGCTGCTGCTCATCGGGGCGCTGACGGTCTGGCGCTGAACAGGCGGGGATAGCGCGGGTCAGGCCTCTGGGGCGAGGACCATGCGCAGCAGGCGGCGTTTGGTGTCGGCAAAGCCCATGCCGCGATAGAGATGGTAGGCGCGGCTGTTGTGCGCCTCCACCTCCAGCAGCAGGGCGCGGATGCCGATGGCGCGGGCCTGTTCCATCGCCAGGGCCACCGCCTGCTTGCCGAGGCCCCGGCCGCGGACCTGGGGGAGCAGGTAGATATCGTCAATGAACCCGTCCGTGCCGCCATTTTCCACGCTGTAGCCGAGTGTGAGGATGAAGAAGCCGACGGCGGCGCCGTTTTCCTCCAGCAGATAGGCCGGGGCCAGGGGCTCGCCGGCGGCGACATGGGCGATCGTGGCTTCGGCCGCGGCGTCCAGCGGGGAGCCGTCTTCCTCATGAAAATCCCGCGACAGGGCGAGCAGCAGGGCGGTGTCGCCGGGTTGGGCGCGGCGGGCGGTCAGGCTCATTGCAGGGTTAGCGCGCGCAGGCGCTCCTCGGCGGTGTCCAGCGCGGCCTCGGCGACGCCGCGCGAGAGAAGGCGCATGAGGCCGCGCGGCGGTTTGGGCCGCAGCCACACAGGCCGGGCGTTTTTGCCGCCGATTTGCTTGATGATGGTGTCAATGTCGCCAAAGCCGTCAATGAGGCCGAGGGTGAGGGCGCGCTCGCCCAGCATGTAGCCGCCGTCGAAGATTTTGTCGTGCGCGCTGGTGAGGCGCGCGCCCCGGCGCTCAATGACCCAGGATTTGAACATGCCGTGGGCGTCATCGAGCAGTTCACGGGTGAAGGCGGCGTCCTCGGGTTGCAGGGGGGCGAACATGTCAAGCCGGCGCTTGTGCGCACCGGCGGTGAAGATGCGCCGCTCAATGCCGTGGCGGGCGATGAATTTGTCCAGCCCGAAGCCGCCGGTGACGACGCCGATGGAGCCGACGATGGAGAGCCGGTTGGCATAGATTTTGGCGCCGGCGCAGGCCAGCCAATAGCCGCCGGAGGCCCCGACATCGCCGATGACGGCGGTGATGGCCACGCCGGTTTCCTGGGCGCGGCGGAGCAGGAACTGGCCGATCAGGTCTGACTGCACCGCCGAGCCGCCGGGGCTCTCAATGGCCAGGACCAGGTTCTTGCTCTTTTTCGCCAGGGCGAAGGCGCGCTCAATGGGTGGGGTGTAGGCCTCCAGATTGATGGCGCCGGGGCGCGGGGCGATGATGCCGCGCAGGGCGAGCACGGGGATTTTTGGTTTCTGCCAGGGGAGTTGCATGCGGGCAGATTAGCGCAGTGCGGGCCGAAGTCTATTCAGCGGCGCGGGGCAGGGCGATCTGGCGTTCCTGGTCGAACATGTAGTCGCGGCTCAGCGGCACGGTGGCGTGGTTATGCGCGATCTGGATCTGGAAGTTCATATGGTCCGACAGCCGGAACGAGAGTTCCGAGCCGGAGAGGTAGAATTCGAACATGCGGCAGAAGCGCTCGTCATACAGGGTGGCGATGGTGTTGCGGTGGGCGGCGAAGCGGGCGCGCCAGTGGGCGATGGTTTTGGCGTAGTGCAGGCGCAGGATTTCGATATCGGTGGTGATGAGGCCGGATTTCTCGAGCGGGACCAGCGCTTCCGAGAGGGCCGGCGAGTAGCCGCCGGGAAAGATGTATTTGGCGATCCAGCGGTTGGTGGCGCCTGGCCCCTCAAACCGGCCGATGGAGTGCAGCAGGGCGACACCGTCAGCCTTCAGGCAGCGGCTGATGGTGGCGAAGAAGCTGGCGAAATTGGGCACGCCGACATGCTCGAACATGCCCACGGAGACGATACGGTCAAAAGGGCGGTCCATGGCGCGGTAGTCCATCAGCTCGAACTTGACGCGCTCTTCCAGCCCGGCGGCGGCGGCGCGGGCGCGGGCCTCGGTGAGCTGCTCCTCGGAGAGGGTGATGCCGGTGACGCGGGCGCCGAAATCCCGCGCCAGGGTGAGCGCCATGCCGCCCCAGCCGCAGCCGATATCAAGCACAGTGAGGCCGGGGCGGTTGAGCAGCAGCTTGGCGGCGATATGGCGCTTTTTCGCGGCCTGGGCTTCTTCCAGCGTCTCATCGCCGCGGGGGAAATAGGCGCAGGAATATTGCCGGTCACGGTCCAGGAAGAGCGAATACAGCCGGCCGTTGAGGTCGTAATGATGGGCGACGTTGCGCTTGGCGCGGCGCGCGTTGTTGGCCTGCAAAATGGGGCGCAGCAGCCGGCTTATTCGCTCGTTCCATTGCAGGATGGGCATGGGATGGCTGGCCATGCTGTCCAGCAGGAGGGCCAGGACATCGTGAATGGAGCCATCCAGCGGGAGGATGGTCTCCTCCATGTAGCCCTCGCCAAGGGCCAGGCCGGGATTGAGCACCAGGCGGCGCAAGGTGGCGGCGTTGAGGATTTTTATGCCGGCGGCGGGGGAGGCGCCGTTGCCGTAGAGGGTTTGCGAGCCATCGGGCCAGATGACCCTGAAGCGGCCTTCACGGATGGAGTTGAGCAGGATGCGATCCAATAACTTTTTGAACAACAAGGCCACGTCCGTCTCCGTTGCTTCTAACGGTTGGCAGGAATCAAGATGCAAAAAGTGCAGTAGAACCGCTTATTTATCGCATGATTTGAGTCAATTCCGCAAAATAATTCGTGCGTTGAGGGATGCGCATGAAAAACGGCTCCCATGCTGCCATGGGAGCCGTTTTTTGGCCGTGCGAGCGTTTGCGGCTTACGCGGCGGTCTCTTCCTCGCCGAACAGCGGGCCGAGTTCCGGCTTTTCATCCGGCTCGGCGGCGATGACCTCGCCGCGCGCCTGCTTCTCGGCTTCCTCGGGGGAGCGGGCCACGTTCACCTTGACGTCGATGATGACCTCGGGGTGCAGGGCGACGCGCACGGAGGAAATGCCGAGCGACTTGATGGGGTGGACCAGGAGGACCTGGGCGCGCTCAATGCCGAGGCCGGCGGCGGTGCAGGCGTCGGAAATGTCACGGCTGGAGACGGAGCCGTAAAGCGCGCCGGCATCGGAGGCCTGACGGATCAGGGTGATGCTCAGCCCCTGCACGCGCTCGGCCACGCGCTCGGCCTCGTCGCGCCGCTTGAGGTTCTGCGCCTCAAGCTGGGCGCGCTCACGCTCAAAGCGCTCGCGGTTGGCCTTGGTGGCGCGCACGGCCTTGGCCTGCGGCAGCAGGAAGTTGCGCGCATAGCCGGGTTTGACCTTAACGACTTCGCCCATCTGGCCGAGTTTCTCGACGCGCTGGAGCAGGATCAGTTCTACATGTGCCATGTTGCTTGCTCCTCTTAGCTCAGCACATAGGGGAGAAGGGCGAGGAAGCGGGCGCGCTTGATGGCTTTCGCCAGTTCACGCTGCTTCTTGCCGGAGACCGCGGTGATGCGCGAGGGCACGATCTTGCCGCGCTCGGAGAGGAAGCGCGAGAGCAGCCGCACGTCCTTATAGTCGATCACCGGCGCGCCGGCGCCGGAGAACGGGCAGGATTTCTTGCGGCGGAAGAAGGGCTTGCGGGCGCCAACGGCGGGGCGGCGCAGGCCGGCATCGGGGGTGGTTGCGTCAGACATCAGATTTCCTCCTCAGCGCCGTAATCGTCACGGTCGGCGCGGAATTCGTCACGCGCGCGGAACTCCTCACGGCCTTCCTCGAAGCCGCGCTTGCGGCCAGCCTCAAAACGGCCGGCGGGCTTGGGCCCGCGGAAGCCGCGCTCACGCTCGTCAGACTTGCGCGACAGAATCACGGAGGGTTCCTCGGTGATTTCCTCGATGCGCACGGTCATGAAGCGGAGCACGTCCTCGTTGAGGGTGAGCTGGCGCTCCAGCTCCTTCACGGCCGGCGGCGGGGCGTCAAGCCCGAGCAGGATGTAATGGCCCTTGCGGTTTTTCTTGATCCGGTAGGCGAGGCTGCGAAGGCCCCAATATTCGCGCTTTTTGACGGCGCCGCCATCGGTTTCGAGCTGGGCGGTCACGGCGTCGGCGACGGCGTCGGCCTGCGCCTGCGTGATTTCGCTCCGTGCAATGATCACGGTTTCATATAACGGCATTGTGACTCCCTTCGGCTGGTTTCAGCTCCGGCCCTGGTCTGGGCCACCCAAAATCGGGGCGAGCATTAGCCGGGCGCGATGCCACGCACCCGGCAGGGGAGGGCAGCGTTTGGCATGTTTCAGGCGGTGGGACAAGTGGGGTTTTGCGCGTTTTGCCCGATTCTCAGGGCGCGCGCATGGCTTGTTTGATCTGCTCGCCGGTTTTGTACTGGCTGAGCGCGTAGACCGACCACAAGGCGGCGGGAACCCAGCCGATGAGGGTGAGCTGCAGGAGCAGGCAGATGAGGCCGGCGATGGGGCGGCCGATGGTGAAGAATTGCAGCCAGGGGAGAAAGATGGCGAGGAACAGGCGCATGCGGGGGTCCTTCAAGGATTCAGGGTTGTGCCGGCTGAGAGGAGTCGAGCCGCAGCCTGGCCTCCACCAGGTCGCTCTCGCCGGGGACGAGATGGGCGGAGAAGCCGAGGCGCTTGATGAAGGCGAGCATCGGCGCGTTGTCGGCCAAAATCTGGCCGGTGATTTCAGCCACGCCCCGGGTGCGGCCCCAGGCGATGATGGCCCGCATCAGCGCCGTGCCGAGGCCGAGGCCCTTCGCGGCGGGTTCCACCGCGACGGCGAATTCGGCGGATTTGCCGTCTGTGTCGTCGCAGACGAGGCGGGCGACGCCCAGAGTCTCCCCCGTGGCCTCGCGCACCGCGATGATGGCCATTTCGCGCTTATAGTCCACATCCGTCATGCGGGTGACCTGCTCCACGGGCAGGGTGCGGGCGGCGGAGAAGAAGCGGTAGCGCATGTCGTCGGCCGAGAAGCGGGAGAGCATGGCGGTGTGGGCGTCGGCGTCTTCCGGGCGGATGGGGCGGAGCAGGAAGGTCTGCCCGCGGGCGGTGTAATGGGTGGTCAGCTCGGTTGGGTAGGGGGAGATGAGCAAGGGCGGGCGCGGGGCGCCGGGCGGGCGGAGCAGGATGCGCGCGCTGGCCGCGATGGCGCCGTGCTCATGGGCGAAGATGGGGTCGAGGTCGAGGAGGAGGATGTCGGGCGTGTCGATGATGAGCTGGCTGACGCGCACCAGCGTGGCGGCGATGGCGTCTTCATCGGCTGCCGGGGCGCCGCGATGGGCGGCCAGGGCGGGGGCGATGGCGGCGCGGCGGATGAGGGCGTGCGCCAGGGCGAGGTTGAGGGGCGGCAGGTCGGCGGCGAGGCTGGAGAGGTCATCGGGGTCGCCGCCGCCGGGGCCAAAGCCGATCACCGGGCCGAGGACGGGGTGGTCGCTCACCCGGATGCGCAGTTGTGTGCCGCGCGGCGCCTGCTGCTGCACCACGAATCCGGCCTGGGTGGCGGCGAACCCTTGTTGCGCGAGGCGGAGCAGGATGGCGCGGGCGGCGTCATGCACGGCGGTGGCGTCGGGCAGATCGAGCACCACGGAGCCGGCGAGGCGGTTGGTGGGAATGTCAGGATGGGAGAGCTTGACCACGGCGGGAAAGCCGAGCCCGGCGGCGGCGGTGGCGGCTTCGTCGGGGGTCATGGCGTGGCGGCTGGCGATGACGGGGATTTTATAGGCGGCGGCGATGGCCAGGGCCTCGTCCTGGACGATCACCTCATGGCCATCAGCGCGCGCGGCGCCGATGCGCGCGGCGACGGCGGCTTTGTCCGGGGCGATTTTGAGCACGGCGGAGCTGGGCAGCTCACGCGCCGCGGCGCGGTTGCGGCGGTTGCGCAGCAGGTGGCGGAAGCCGGCGATGGCGGCTTCGGGCGTATCAAAGCAGGCGAGGCGGGCGGCGCTTAGCCGGTGGCGGTGCGCGAGCCCGTGCGCCTCGCCCAGGGCGGCGATGAGCAACGGCACGTTGATGGTCTTGGCGCAGGCGATCAGCGCTTCGATGGCGGTGTCATCCTCGCGGCCGGAGGGGGCGTGGATGACGAGAATGCCGCCGACCTCCGGCGCGCTGGAGAGCAGCGCGGCGATCTCGGCCAGGCGGGTGGGGGCCTTGCCGGAGAATACCGGCCCCGGCGGCGGTGGCTTGCCCAGGCGCAGGGCGAGGACCTGGATGGTTTGCGGGCTCAGCTCCGCCAGGGTGAGGCCGGCGGCGGTGGCGGCATCGGCGGTGAGGCGGCCGATGGCGACGGAATTGGTGACGATGGCGAGCCCGTCGCCGCGCGCGGGTTTGACGCGGGTGAGGGTTTCCGCCGCGGCGATGAACTCAGCCACCGAGAAGGTGAGCAGCACGCCGGCGCGCGCCAGCGCGGCCTCCAGCGCCGCGGGGAAGTTGCGTCTGGCCTCCTGCTGCCCACCGGGCAGGCGCACGCCGGGCGCGATGGCCACCACCGGGCGCAGCCGGGCTGCGGCGCGCGCGGCGGAGAAGAATTGCGGCGGGTCGCGCAGGCGGTCAACCTCCATCATGATCACGGTGGTCGCGGGGTCGCGGGAGAAATAATCCAGCACCAGGCCGAAGCCGACATCGGAATTGCCGCCGATTCCGGCGAAATGGCTGAAGCCGACGCCGTTTGGGACTGCCCAGTCAATGACGGTGCGGGCGATGGAGGAGGATTGCCCGACGAAGGCGGCGCGCCCGGGCGGCGGCATGAGGGTGAAGGGCGATGCGTTGAGGCCGAGGCCGGGCACGATGAGGCCGAAGGAATGCGGCCCCAGCACGCGGATGCCCGCCGCCCTGGCCAGGGCGGGAAGCCCCGGCGTTTGCGAGAGCACGATGGCGCCGCGCACCCCGGCCGCCGCGTGGCGGGCGAGGGCGGCGGGAATGTCGGCCGCGTCGTCGGCGAGCAAGGCGAGGTCGGCGTTTTGCGGCCCGTC
The DNA here is from genome assembly GCA_021808985.1 of Pseudomonadota bacterium. GTDB lineage: Bacteria > Pseudomonadota > Alphaproteobacteria > Acetobacterales > Acetobacteraceae > Acidocella. The sequence goes on along the minus strand of JAKBAQ010000003.1, from coordinate 12,027 downwards.
ATCCTCGGTGGCGATGGCGCCGGTGAACGCGCCGGCGCGCAGATTGGCCAGAACCTGCTGGCCGAGCGGGGTGGCGCTGCCGCTCAGGCTCACCGATTCGGGGTGGAAAACGCGGGCGGGGTCAAAACGCCGGATTGCTGCAATCACCATCAACACGTCCCCTGTCCTGCGTCTTATACACGTTGATCCACAGAACTATCCACTGCCCCGGCCGTGTGGTTCGGGCTATGATGTAGATCATGAATTCGATCGATCCTCCGCTGCTGGGGCTCTCCCAGCGGCTGCCCCCCAGCAATATCCAGGCTGAACAGGCGCTGCTCGGCGCGCTGCTGGCCAACAACAAGGCTTATGAGCGGGTCTCCGAGTTTTTGACCGCGGAGCATTTCGCCGACCCGGTGCATGGGCGGATTTTCCAGGCGATCGCGCGGCGCTGCGAGGCGGGGCAGATCGCCGATCCGGTGACGCTGCGCGGCGAGTTCGAGCATAGCGGCCTGCTGGATGAGGTGGGCGGCACCGCCTATCTGGCGCAGCTGCTCTCGGCGATGGTGGGCATCATCAATGCCGGGGATTATGGCCGCCTGATCCGCGATGCGTGGCTGCGCCGGCAGCTGATCGACGTGGGCGAGGTGGTGGTGAACCGGGCCTTCGGCGCCGAGCCGGAGCTGGACGGGGTGGCGCAGATCGAGGCGGCGGAGCAGACGCTCTTCAACCTCGCGACGCAGGGCGGCGCCGAGGGCAAGGGGATGACCTTCAAGGAGGCGCTGGCCGCGGCGATCGAGGTGGCGTCGAAGGCGTTCCAGAACCAGGGCTCGGTCTCCGGCCTGGATACCGGGCTGCGCGACCTGAACAAGCGGACCGGCGGCATGCATCCGTCGGACCTGATCATCCTGGCCGGGCGGCCGGGCATGGGCAAGACCGCCTTGGTGACGAAAATCGCCTTCGGCGCGGCCAAGGCGCTGCTGGCCAACGCGCGGGTGGACAACCCCAACGCCATGGCCAGGCAGTGCGTGGCGGTTTTCTCGCTGGAAATGAGCGCCGACCAGCTGGCGACGCGCCTGCTCGCCGAGGAGGCGCGGGTTTCGGCCGACAAGATCCGGCGCGGCGAGATCTCCGCCCGCGATTTTGATAATTTCGTGAAGGTGAGCCGGGAAATCTCGGATGTGCCGCTGATCATCGACGATACTCCGGCGATCACGCTCTCCGCCCTGCGCACGCGCTGCCGCCGCCTGCAGCGCACCAACGGGCTGGGGCTCGTGATCGTCGATTACCTGCAGCTGATGCGCCCGGCGGCGGGCACCAGGCCGGAGAGCCGGGTGCTGGAGATTTCGCAGATCACCCAGGGGCTGAAGGCCATCGCCAAGGAGCTGGCGGTGCCGGTCATCGCGCTCTCCCAGCTCTCGCGCGCGGTGGAAAGCCGCGACGACAAGCGCCCGCAGCTCGCGGATTTGCGTGAATCCGGCTCGATCGAGCAGGATGCGGACATGGTGATGTTCATCTACCGCGATGAGTATTATCTGCAGCAGAAGGAGCCGAAGATCGTCGCCTTTGACCGCGAGGACAAGTACCAGGAGGCGATGGAGAAGTGGAAGGCGGATATGCACAACGTGTACCAGAAGGCAGAGCTGATCGTGGCCAAGCAGCGCCATGGCCCCACCGGCAAGATCGACCTGTTTTTCGAGGGCGAGTTCACGCGGTTCACCGATCTGGACACTGTTCATGAGTAAGCCCGCGTTTTGATGGCTTTATTGGAAATCGACCTCGGCGCGGTGGTTTGGAACTGGCGCAAGCTGGCGGCCATGCATGGCGGCGCCACGGCGGGGGTTATCAAGGCTGATGCCTACGGGCTGGGCGCGGCACAGGTGGGGCCGGCCTTGCTGGCGGCGGGGTGCCGGCATTTCTTCCTGGCGCATCTGGCCGAGGCGGTGGCCCTGGCCCCGCGGCTGCCAGGCGCGATGCTGGCGGCGCTGAACGGGCTGCGGCCAGAGGAGACGGGCGAGTGCCGGGCGCGGGGAATCGTGCCCGTGCTGGGCTCGCTGCACGAGCTTGGCTGGTGGCGCGCCGAGGCGGCTGCGGGCGGCGAGGAGCTGCCGGTGATCCTGCAGGTGGATACCGGCATGGCGCGGCTCGGGCTTGCCGCGCGGGAGCTGGCGGCGCTGCGGGAGGACCGGACGCTCCTGCAGGGGCTGCGGGTGGAATATGTGCTCACCCACCTCACCAGCGCGGATGCGCCGCCAGCGCCGGTGAACCAGCGCCAGGCGCGCGACTTTGCCGAGGTGATGCGGCAGTTTCCCGGCGCGAAGACCAGTTTCGCCAACAGCTCTGGCATGTTTCTGGGGGCTGATTTCGCCTCCGATCTCGCCCGGCCGGGGGCGGGGCTGTATGGGCTGAACCCCACCCCGGCGGCGGCCAACCCGATGCGCCCGGTGGTGCGCCTGAATGCGCCCATTTTGCAGATTCACGAGGTGGAGACCGGCGCAAGCGTGGGCTATGGCGGCAGCTGGGTGGCCAGGCGGCCAAGCCGGATCGCCACCGTGGGAGTGGGCTATGCCGATGGGTATATGCGCGCGCTCTCCAACGCGGGCAGCGCGCGCTTTGACGATACCCCAGTGCCCCTGGTAGGCCGGGTGTCGATGGATCTGACGACCTTCGACGTGACCGGCCTGCCAGCCTCGCCCGGCGACATGCTCTGCCTGCTTGGGCCGGCGCATGGGCCCGATGAGCTGGCGCGCGAGGCCGGGACCATAGGCTATGAGATACTCACATCCCTGGGGCGCCGTTACCGGCGGCGGTATATTGGCGCATGAATTTTATTCTTAATCTTGTCGCCGCCATTGGCGCGGTGGTGCTTGGCACGGTTGAGTTCGTGGGCGAGCTGGGGCTGTTCGCGATCTCCGGCGTTTCGCATATTTTCCGCCCGCCATATTATCCCCGGCTGATCGGGCGCAGCCTGATGGAGATCGGCTTCTATTCGCTGCCCGTGGTGGCGCTGACCGCGCTGTTCACCGGCATGGTGCTGGCGTTGCAGTCTTACACCGGGTTTTCGCGCTTCAACGCGGAGAGCGCCATTGCCAGCATCGTCGTGCTTTCGGTCACGCGGGAGCTGGGGCCGGTGCTGGCGGGGCTCATGGTCTCCGGCCGGGCAGGGGCGGCGATGGCGGCTGAGCTTGGCACCATGCGGGTGACCGACCAGATTGACGCGCTCTCCACGCTCTCCACCGATCCGATGAAATATCTGGTGGCGCCGCGGCTGCTGGCCGGGGTGATCGCGATGCCGCTGCTGGTGTGCATCGCCGATATTCTGGGCGTGATGGGCGGGTTTCTGGTCTCCACGGAAAAGCTCGGCTTCACGCCGGATACGTATCTGATCAGCACCTTTTCGCACCTGCGCACGGAGGATGTGGTCTCCGGCCTGATCAAGGCGGCGGTGTTCGGGTTTGTCATTTCGCTGATGGGTAGCTTCAACGGTTACCGCTCCAAGGGCGGGGCGCAGGGCGTGGGTGCGGCGACGACATCGGCCGTGGTGACCGCCTCGATCCTGATCCTGGCGCTGGATTACATTCTCACCCAGGTGTTGTTCGTTAAATGACCCAGCCAAAAATACGCATCCGGGGGCTGAAAAAGGCTTTTGGCGAGAAGAAGGTGCTCGATGGGGTCGATCTCGACGTGATGCCGGGGACCGGCATGGTCGTCATCGGCGGCTCGGGCTCGGGAAAATCGGTGCTGATCAAATCCATCATCGGGCTGGTGACGCCTGATGCAGGGGTGATCGAGATTGACGGCGAGGACGTGCTGAAGGCCCCGCGCGGCCGGGCGCGCGAGCTGCGCGCGCAGATTGGCATGCTGTTCCAGAACGGCGCGCTGTTCGACAGTTTGCCGGTGTGGGAGAATGTGACCTTCGGCCTGCTGGCGCAGAAGAAAATCCGCCGCGCCGCGGCGCGCGGCAAGGCCATTGAGGTGCTGGCGCAGGTGGGGCTGGCTGAGAATGTCGCAGCACTTTCACCCTCGGAGCTTTCCGGCGGCATGCAGAAGCGCGTGGCACTGGCGCGCGCCATTGCCTCCGAGCCGGCGATCATGTTCTTCGATGAGCCGACCACCGGGCTCGACCCGATCATGGGCGCGGTGATCGATGAGCTGATCGTGGATTGCGTGAAGCGCCTTGGCAGCACGTCGATCGCCATCACGCATGACATGGCGAGCGCGCAGCGGATCGGCGACCAGGCGGCGATGCTCTATGAGGGGCGCGTGTGCTGGAGCGGCAAGGCCGAGGAATTGATGACCAGCACCGACCCGGTGGTGGACCAGTTCACCCATGGCCGGCCGCACGGGCCGATCAAGATGGCGCTGCGTAGGTAAGTTCCAGCAGGCTGCCCGCCAGATTTTGAAACGCCTGCTCGTTGAGGTTGCGCGGGATTATGTGGATGGGCGCGCGCACGAAGCGGCGCAGCGTGGCGGCGGTTTCCTCCAGGCTGGTGGCCGGGTTGGCGCTTTCGCTCAGCACCACGGCGGCGACGGTGATGGCCCGGGAGGTGAGGAAATCCACGGCGTTGATGGTGTGGCTGATGGTGCCGAGATATGTGCCGGCCACCAGGATGGCGGGGATGCGCAGGGCGGAGATCCAGTCTGACACCAGGTGGGTTTCATCGAGCGGCACGGCGACCCCGCCGACGCCCTCGATGAGCAATGTGCCGGGGGCGGCGCCGATGGCGACCTGGCAGAATTTGGTGAGCAGGGGGAAATCCACCCGCCGGCCCTCGCGGGTGGCGGCCATGTCAGGCGAGAGGGGGGCGGTGAACCGCCAGGGGGAAATGGTCTCGATATTCTGCCGCGAAATGGCCTTGCCCATGGCGGAGAGGAGAACGGCGCTGTCCGAATCGGCGGCGTGGTCGGGTGAATAGCCGGTTAACAGGGGTTTGACCGCGCTGGCCAGCTTGCCGCCGCGCCGCGCCGCCCGCAAGATACCAGCCGTCACATAGGTCTTGCCTACATCGGTGCCGGTTGAGGTGACAAAATAGCTGACCATGGTTCCACTCTTTCCTCCTTTGATGCATCGGTTTAACCTCCAAGGCAATCAGTTTAGGAGACCGCTTTTGCCCGACAGCCATATTTTCACAAATCTCCGCTGGAGCCGGGAGGATGTCGCCGCCCTGCTGGCGCTGCCGTTTCCGGAGCTGATGTACCGCGCGCAGACGGTGCATCGCGAGAATTTTGATCCGGCGCGGGTGCAGATCTCCACGCTGCTCTCCATCAAGACAGGCGGCTGCCCGGAGGATTGCGGCTATTGCCCGCAGGCGGCGGGGGTTGAGACGGGGACCAAGGCCTCCCGGCTGATGGCGGTGGAGGCCGTGCTGGCCGAGGCGCGCGCGGCCAAGGAGAAGGGTGCTGCGCGGTTTTGCATGGGCGCTGCCTGGCGCAGCCCGAAGGACCATGATCTGGAGCATGTCTGCGATATGATCGAGGGTGTGAAGGCGCTGGGGCTGGAGACCTGCGTGACCCTGGGCATGCTCACCGCGCCGCAGACCGCGCGGCTGAAGGAAGCCGGGCTCGATTACTACAACCACAATCTGGACACCTCGCCCGAATATTACGGCAAGGTGATTACCACCCGCACCTACCAGGACCGGCTGGATACGCTGGCGAATGTGCGCGATGCCGGGATAAACGTATGTTGCGGCGGCATTGTGGGCATGGGTGAGGATGAGAGCGACCGCGCCGGGCTGATCGCCACATTGGCGAACCTGCCGCAGCCGCCGGAATCGGTGCCCATCAACGCGCTGGTGGCGGTGGAGGGCACGCCGCTTGCCAAGGCGGAGCCGATCGACGCGATTGATTTCGTGCGGGTCGTCGCGGCGGCGCGCATCACCATGCCCAAGAGCTACGTGCGGCTCTCGGCCGGGCGCGAGGCGATGAGCGACGAGGCCCAGGCCTTGTGCTTCCTGGCTGGGGCGAACTCCATCTTCCATGGCGAGAAGCTGCTGACCACGAAGAATGCCAGCGTGAACCATGACGAGGCGCTGTTCGCCAGGCTGGGCATTCAGCCCGAGGCCTGAGCGGACGCCATGACCTGGCTGGAAGAAGGCTGGCGGCACGTCTGGCTGCCTTATGCGCAGATGCGCACCGCCCCGCTGCCGCTGCCGGTGGCGCGCACCGAGGGCAGCGCGATTCATCTGGAGGATGGGCGGGTGCTGATTGACGGCATCGCCTCCTGGTGGACTTCGTGCCACGGCTATAACCACCCGCATATAAGGCAGGCGGTGGCCGCACAGCTGGAGCGGGTGCCCCATGTCATGTTCGGCGGGCTGGCGCATGAGCCGGCATACCGTCTCTCCACCCGCCTGGCCGCGCTGCTGCCAGAGCCGTTGAACCGCGTGTTCTTCACCGATTCCGGCTCCGTCGCGGTTGAGGTGGCGATCAAGATCGCCGTGCAGTCCCGCCTTAACCGGGGCGAGCGCGGGCGGACGAAGATTCTGGCCTTCACCGGCGGCTACCATGGCGATACGTTCGGCACGATGGCGGTCTGCGACCCGGAGGAGGGGATGCACGCCATGTTCACCGGGCTGCTGCCGGAGCATCCCGTCATCCCCCTGCCGCGCGACGAGGCGAGCATGGCGGCGTTCGATGCCTTTCTGGCGGCCAACGCGCACATGCTGGCGGGGATCATCATAGAGCCGCTGGTGCAGGGCGCGGGCGGCATGGTGCTGCACCCGCCCCAGGTGCTGCGCCACCTGCGCCGGGCCGCCGACGCCCATGGGCTGACGCTGATCTTCGATGAGATTTTCACCGGCTTCGGGCGCACGGGCACCATGTTCGCCTTTGAGCAGGCGGGCGTGGCGCCGGATATCATCACCCTCTCCAAGGCACTGACCGGCGGCACCCTGCCGCTGGCCGCGACCATCGCCACCGACGCGCTGTTCGAGGCGTTTCTCTCCGAGAGCCCGGCAACCGCGCTGATGCACGGGCCGACCTATATGGCCAACCCGCTGGGCTGCGCGGCGGCCAATGCATCGCTGGATCTGTTCGAGCGCGAGCCCAGGCTGGCGCAGGTGGCGGCCATTTCGGCGCAGCTGGCGCGCGAGCTGGCGCCCTGCCGCGCGCTGCCCGGCGTGGTGGATGTGCGGGTGCTGGGCGCCATCGGCGTGGTGGAGCTGGCGCAAATCGACAATCCGGCGGCGCTGCGCATGGCGCTGGTGGCCCAGGGTGTGTGGATTCGTCCGTTCAGGAACATTCTCTACCTCACCCCGGCCTTCACCATCAGCCCGGATGAGCTTTCCAGGCTGTGCACGGCGATTTTCGCGGTGCTTGGGGGGCTTTTATAAAAAGCGCCCCAAGATTCTGGCCCTTTTTTGCAAAAAAGGGCCAGACCCCAAAAAACTTTTGAGAATTATTCTTAGAGCAATATTCACTTGATCGGAACCGCCCGGTTCCGATCAAGTGAATGAAATTGCTCGCTCAAATATAACGAGGGTGTTTTTCATTCATTGAAAAACACCCTAAGGTATGGCATAACCGATGGTGGCATGGGCCACCGGGCGGTCTTCGGCTTCCTGCCATATCCGCACCTCCACCGTGGCCAGCCGGCGCCCGAGCTTGAGCAGCCGGGCGTCGGCGATGACGCTCTCGCGCCGGCAGGCGCGCAGAAAGGTGATGGTGAGCGTGTTGGTCACGGTCATGCCCACCGGGCCGATATGGGCCAGCACCACCGCGAAGGCCGCGACATCGGCAAAGCCCATGAGGGTGGGGCCGGAGACGATGTTGCCGGGGCGGATGGTCTCCGGCCCCGGGTTCAGCACCATGCGGACATGCCGGGGCGCCACGCTCACCACGTCGCCAAAGGTTAGCCGGGCGGCGGCGGGGAAGGCGGTATCCAGAAAGGCCGAGAGCGATTGCGCGTCGAGCCGGAGGGTTTTGTCCGAAGGGGGGTGGGGTGCGCTCATGCCCTGAGGTTAGGCGATAAGTTTCCGGGCCGCCACCAGCCTGGCCGGTTCTTGACATTGCCGCCACAGGTTGCATCTTCCGGGCGAGAAATACACGCAAAAGGTTTGAATGCCGCTTCCCGCCCACCAGCTGCTAGACCCCGCCTGCGCGTTGAAACCAGCCTGGGCGGTGTTTGACCGCGCCTGGTATCTGCGTCGCCATGCCGATGCGCGGGTGCTCTGCCAGGATAAACCCCCCGAGGCGGCGCTGCTGTATTATCTGCGCGTGGGGGCGCGGCTGGGGCATTCGCCGAGCCCGCTTTTCGATGAGGAATTCTACCTCGCCCGCAACCCGGATATCGCCGTGCTGGTGCGCGCGGGGAATTATCAGTCCGGCTTTGACCATTATTGCCAGCATGGGCACCGGGGTGTCTCGCCGCACTGGCTGTTCGACGATGCGCTCTATGCGGATCTGTACGAGGACATGACGCTGGAAAATCTCGGCCTGCACCAGTGCTTCGGCCGTTATGACCATTATCTGCGCTCCGGCCAGCGCGAGCTGCGCATGGGGCATTTTCTGTTCGACGGGCAATATTACCGGGCGCGCGCGGTGGAGGCGGGGGAAGATGGCGCGGTAGTGGATATGCACGGGCCGTATGTGCATTTTCTCAACCGGCTCGCCACCGGTGAGGATGAGCTGGCGCCTTCGATCTATTTTGATCCCGCCTGGTATGTCGAGCGGCATCCCGGCGCCAAGGCGCAGATCGCGCGCGGGCGCTTCGGCGCGGCGATCGCGCATTATCTGACCTGCGAGGCCGCCCAGCATTTTGACCCGGTGCCGCAATTCTCCGAGGCGTTTTACCGCAACCGGCATCCCGATATCGCGGCGGCGATCGAGCAGGGGTTTTACCGCAGCGCCTATCAGCAATTCGTGCAATACGGCGCCTTTGAGCTGCGCCAGCCCTGCGCGGAGGTTGATCTGGTTTTCTACCGCGACATGAATGAGCGGGTGCGCAACGATTTGAACGCGGGCGTGGTGCGGGATGCCTTCGCGCATTTGCGGCTGGTGGGGTTGCATGAAAACCTGCCCTATTGCCCGCCGACCGAACAGCCGCGCCTGAATGAGGCGTTGACGCGCGCGCTTTTCATGAAAAAAGCCAGACAGAATCTGGCGATTTTCGCGCGGCGGCAGCTGGACTTCACGCTGGCCGGGCCGCCTGCGCTCAGTGTTGTCATGGTGGTGTTCAACGGTTTCGAGATGACGATGCTCGCGCTCGCCTCGCTGCGGGATTGTTTCTCCGGGCCGGTTGAGCTGATCGTGGTGGATAATGATTCCACTGACGATACCAGGCGGATTGCCGATTATGTGCGCGGCGCGAAAATTTTGCGCATGCAGGGCAATGTTGGCTTTCTGCGTGGCTGCAATGCGGGGCTGGCGCATGTCAGCGCGCCGGCCTTGCTGTTTTTGAACAATGACGTGGAGCTTGGGCATGGCGCGGTGGCGGCGGCGCTGGCGCGGCTGGGCGGGGCTGAGGATATCGGCGCGGTGGGCGGCAAGATCATCCGCACCAACGGCTTGTTGCAGGAGGCCGGCTCGATCATCTGGAACGAGGGCACCACGGTTGGCTATATGCGCGACGCCTCGCCGCTGGCAGCCGAGGCGAATTTCTGCCGCGATGTGGATTACTGCTCGGCCGTGTTCCTGCTCTGCCGCACCGCGCTGGTGCGCGCGCTCGGCGGGTTTGATGAGGCTTTCGCGCCGGCCTATTTCGAGGATGTGGATTTGTGCGTGCGCATGATAAGCGCCGGATACCGGGTGGTGTACGACCCCGCCGTGGTGGTGCATCATCTGGAGTTCGGCAGCGCCACCACCACCGAGGCCTCGATGGCGCTGATGCGCCGGGGGCGGCGGATTTTTCGCAATAAGCACGCGGAATTCTTGAAAAACCAGTTCGCGCCCTCAGACCAGACGCTGGTGGCCGCGCGCCGCCGCGCCGCCGCGCCGCGCGTGCTGTTCATCGAGGACACGGTGCCGCTGCGCCGCCTCGGCTCGGGCTTCGTGCGCTCCAATGACATTGTGCGTGCGATCAGCGCCGCCGGATATGAGGTGCATGTGTTTCCGGTGAACGGCGCCGCGCATGATGTCATGAGCCTCTTTGGCGATCTGCCGGAGAGCGTGGAGGTGCTGCATGACCGTGATTTCACCATGCTGGCGGCGTTTCTCGCGGAGCGGCGGAATTTTTACGATCTGGTGTGGATCGCGCGGACGCATAACGTTGCGCGGGTGATGCCGTTTTTGCGCAAGGCCGGGCTGGACCCGGCGCGCGTGCCGGTGGTGCTGGATACCGAGGCGGTGGCGAGCAACCGCACGGGTGGCGCGCTGCGCGATGAGTTCGCCGGGGTGGAGGCCTGCCAGCGGATTTTGGCGGTGAACCAGGCCGAGCTGGCGCAGCTGCGCGGGCTTGGCCTGGGCCAGGCCGGGCTGCTCGGCACCGCGCGCGCAACCGCGCCAACGCCAAGCGGCTTCGCACCGCGCGCGGGGCTGCTGTTCGTCGCGGGGATTCATCAGGCGGACAGCCCGAATCTCGATTCGCTCGGCTGGTATCTGCGGGAGATTTTGCCGGCGCTGGCCGCCCTGCTGGGTGAGGCGCCGGTGCTGCATGTGGTGGGCTACACCGCGCCGGGGATTGATCTTTCCCCCTACCAGCATGAGCGCATAAAGCTGCATGGCGCGGCGGGGGATCTGGCGCCGTTCTACGATGCGGCGCGGGTGTTCATCGCCCCCACGCGATTCGCCGCCGGAACGCCCTATAAAATCTATGAGGCGGCGGCATACGGGCTGCCTTGCGTCGGCACCGCGCTGCTGCGCGGGCAGCTTGGCTGGGACGATGAGATGCTGAGCGCCCCGGCCGATGACGCCATGGCCTTCGCCCGGCAGATCATCCGGGTGTATCAGGATGAGGGCCTCTGGCGCGCGCTGCGCGGAAGAGCCCTGGCGCGCCTTGAGGCGGAAAACGGCTTCGCCGCGTTCAACGCGCGGGTTGCCGCGCTGTTGCGTGAGGCGCTGGAGAATAATTGAAAGAGCGATGGTGGAGCTAAGCGGAATCGAACCGCTGACCTCCTGCATGCCATGCAGGCGCTCTACCAATTGAGCTATAGCCCCATCGCTGGAGGGGGGTATAGACCGGTGTTCGCTCCGGGATCAAGGGGTGGAAGGAATGAAGGATTATGGTAAGGCTCTCCCCGCGCCGGGTTAGCACAGTGGTAGTGCAGCGGTTTTGTAAACCGAAGGCCGGGGGTTCAAATCCCTCACCCGGCACCAGCTTTTATGGGCAAACATGATCATCTCCGCGCCGAACATCGTCTCTGCTGGTATGTTCAACGGGCCGGGGGCGGTGGAAATCCGCGATGGCCGGATTGAAAAAATTTTTCCCGGGCGGGTGGATGCTGATATTCGCCTCACGCATGGCTTTTTGAGCCCGGGGCTGATCGACCTGCACAATAACGGCGCCTTCGGGGTGGATTGCGCGCATGCGACCCCGGCGCAGTGGGATGACTATATCGCGCGGCTGGCGGCGCGGGGCGTCACCTCGGTGCTGCCCACGGTCATCACCGCGCCGCTGCCGGCCCTGTGCGCCGCCGCGCGCAACGTGGCGGGGGCCATGGCGCGGCATGGGGCGATTCTCGGGCTGCATCTGGAGGGGCCGTTTCTGGCCCCGGCGCGGCGCGGGGCGCATCCGGCGGAACATTTGCGCCTGCCGGACCAGGCGGCGCTGGATGAGCTGCTGGCCGCGCCGCTGATGCGCGAGGCGCTGCGCCTGCTCACCCTGGCGCCGGAACTGCCGGGCGCGCTGGCGGCGATCAGCCGTCTGGCGGCGGCGGGGGTTGTGGTCTCGCTGGGGCATACCGACGCCACGGCGGCGCAGATGAGCGCCGGGGCGGATGCGGGCGCGCGCATGGTCACGCATGTGTTCAACGCGCAATCGCCGCTGCACCACCGCGCGCCGGGCGCGCCGGCGGTGGCGCTGAGCGACGCGCGGCTGTTCCCCTGCCTGATCGCCGATGGCGTGCATGTGGACCCGATGCTGCTGCAACTGGCCTTCGCCGCCTGCCCGCG